>NZ_JBWKXF010000029.1:0-73729 GCF_059422645.1 Pseudomonas sp. GW821-FHT01C01
CGCGAAGGCGGTGTCTCAGGCGACAGTGATATCGACTGAGACACCGCCTTCGCGAGCAAGCCCGCTCCCACCGGTACTGCGCAAGCTTCGGGTCTACGGTTCGACTTGCGACCACTGCTTGTTCAGGCGCTTGTCGGAGATCGGCACTTTGGTCCCCAATTGCTGGGCAAACAGCGACACCCGGTATTCCTCCAGCCACCAGCGATACAACTCCAGCTGCGGATCGCGCTTGCCTTCCTGGGCGTGTTTGTTGGCACGGGTCTGGTATTGCGTCCACAGGCCGCTCAATTCGCCGCTCCAGACCCGGTCCCGCTGGACCTGGGCGCCGATTTTTTCGAAACGCTGCTCGATGGCCTTGAGGTAACGCGGCAACTCCTTGAGCCACTGCATCGGTGTTTCCCGGACAAACCCCGGATACACCAGATGGCTGAGTTGCTGCTTGATGTCGTTCAGGGCCACGGCTTGCGCCAGATCGATCTTGCCCTTGAAGCGCTTTTGCAGGCCATGCCAAAGCTTGAGGATTTCCAGGGTCAGCTTCGCCACACGCTCGGCGTGCTCGGTCCAGGCACCACGCTTGCGTTCGGCCAGCGACGCCAACCCGGCGCCATCGCGTGGCAGCGGGTCTTCGCCTTCGAGAATGCAGCTGTCGAGGCTGGCCAGCAGAATGTCTTCCACCAGCGCATCGACACGCCCCATGTCGCGGTACAGCAGGCCAAGTTCGGTCAGGCCCGGCAACTTGCCACGGAGGAATTTTGCCGACTCGGCCAGTTGCTGCATCAGCAAGCGTTGCAGGGCACGGCGATGCTGGAACTCGGCTTCGGCCGGGGTCGAGAAACGCCCTTCCTTGACCGTGCCGGCCTCCTCCACCAGCGCCGGATACACCGTCATCGACAGCCCGGCGATCTTCTGCTGAGTTTTCTCGGCCACGGCGGCGAACACTTTCGGCTCCACCGGCTGCTGGTTCTTCGCGGTTTGCGGCACCGCCAATGCGGCCTGGCTGGCCTCGGCGAAACGTGCAGTCAGTTCGGCCAGATCGCGCCCCTCACCGAGGAACTTGCCCTGGCCGTCGACGATTTCCAGGTTCATCCGCAGATGATTTTCGACCTGCTGCACCGCCTCGGCCCAGGCTTCATCGCTGACCCGCGCACCGGTCATGCGCAGTAGCTCGCGGCCCAACGCCTGGGGCAGCGAGCCCTCGGCAAAGGTCATGCGCTGCAAGGCGGCCTTGACGAAGTCCGGCACCGGCACGAAGTTCTTGCGCAAGGCCTTGGGCAGGTTGCGCACCAGCGCAATGCACTTGGCTTCGATGACACCCGGCACCAGCCATTCCAGGCGCTCCGGTGGCAGCATCGGCAACAGCGGTGCCGGCACGCGCAGGGTCACGCCATCCCGTGGATGGTTGGGTTCGAAGTGGTAGCTCAGGGCCAATTCCAGATCGCCGATGTGCAGCGTATCCGGGTAATGCTGGGCGGTGACTTCACTGGCTTCGCGGGCCAGCACGTCTTCTTCGCGCATGATCAGCAACTGCGGATTTTTCTGGCTGTTGATCCGATACCAGCTGTCGAAAGTCGCCGTCTGATGGATCTCCGCCGGCAACCGCGCATCGTAGAAGGCGTACAGGGTTTCTTCATCGGCGAGGATGTCGCGACGGCGGGCCTTGGCTTCCAGTTCGTCGAGTTGTTCCAACAACTGTTTGTTGTCCGTCAGGCATTTGGCCCTGGACTGAATCTCGCCGCGCACCAGCGCTTCGCGGATGAACAGTTCGCGGGACACTACCGGGTCGACCGGGCCGTAATGCACCGGCCGGCGCCCGACCACGATCAACCCGAACAGGGTGATCTGCTCGAACGCCACGACCTGGCCGCGCTTCTTCTCCCAATGGGGCTCGAAGTGGTTTTTCTTGATCAGGTGCCCGGCCAGCGGCTCGATCCAGTCGGCGTCAATCTTGGCGACCATACGTGCATAGAGCTTGGTGGTTTCCACCAGCTCGGCGGTCATCAGCCATTGCGGGCGTTTCTTGCCGATGCCCGAGGACGGGTGAATCCAGAAGCGCCGCTGACGCGCGCCAAGGTAATCGCCCTCTTCGGTTTTCTGGCCGATCTGGCTCAGCAACCCCACCAGCACGGCTTTGTGCAGTTTCGGATAGTCCGCCGGCTCTTTATTGAGGCTCAACTGCATGTCGCGGCAGATCAGGCTCAACTGACGATGGGAGTCGCGCCATTCGCGCAGGCGCAGGTAATTCAGGAAGTTCTTGCGGCACCAGTTGCGCAGCGGGCTGGCGGTCAGCGCCTGACGCTGCTCTTCGAAGCCGCGCCACAGATTGACCAGTCCGGCGAAGTCCGAGTCGGCGTCTTTCCACTGAGCGTGAGCCTGATCCGCCGCCTGCTGACGCTCCGGCGGACGCTCGCGCGGGTCCTGGATCGACATGGCGCTGGCAACGATCAGCACTTCCTGCAAGCTGCCGAGTTTCGCCGCTTCGAGCAGCATGCGGCCCATGCGCGGGTCCACCGGCAGACGCGCCAATTGGCGACCGAGGGGCGTCAACTGGCTGTTGCGATCCACCGCCGAGAGTTCTTGCAGCAAGTTGTAACCGTCGCTGATGGCCTTGCCATCCGGCGGCTCGATGAACGGGAACGCGCTGACCTCGCCAAGGCGCAGATGCAGCATCTGCAAAATGACCGCCGCGAGGTTGGTACGCAGGATTTCCGGATCGGTAAATTCCGGGCGTCCGAGGAAATCCTCTTCGCTGTACAGGCGCACGCAAATGCCCGGCTCGACCCGTCCGCAACGGCCCTTGCGCTGGTTGGCGCTGGCCTGGGAAATGGCTTCGATGGGCAGGCGCTGGACCTTGGCGCGGTAGCTGTAGCGGCTGATGCGTGCGGTGCCGCTGTCGATCACGTAGCGGATGCCCGGCACGGTCAGCGAAGTTTCCGCAACGTTGGTCGCCAGTACCACGCGACGGCCCGGGTGCGACTGGAAAATCCGCTGTTGCTCGGCCGGTGATAGCCGCGCGTATAACGGCAGGATTTCGGTGTGCTTGAGCTGAGCCTTGCGCAGCATGTCGGCGGCGTCGCGAATCTCGCGCTCACCGGGCAAAAACACCAACACGTCACCGGGACTGCGACGCTCGCTGCGCTCATAGGCGGCGATTTCGTCGAGGGTGGCGAGGATCGCCTGATCCACGGTCAGGTCGTCCTCGACACGATTGCCCTCTTCGTCCTGCTCAAGCGTCAGCGGGCGATACCAGGTGTCCACCGGGAAGGTGCGCCCGGACACTTCGACAATCGGCGCATCGTCGAAGTGCTTGGAAAAGCGCTCCAGATCGATGGTCGCCGAGGTGATGATGACCTTCAGGTCCGGGCGGCGCGGCAGCAGGGTTTTCAGGTAGCCGAGCAGGAAATCGATGTTGAGGCTGCGTTCGTGGGCTTCGTCGACGATGATCGTGTCGTAGCGTTCCAGATAGCGGTCGTTCTGGGTTTCCGCCAGCAGGATGCCGTCGGTCATCAGCTTGATCAGGGTATTGGAATCGCTCTGATCCTCGAAACGCACCTGATAGCCGACCAACGCGCCCAGCGGCGTGCCGAGTTCTTCGGCAACCCGGCTGGCCACGCTGCGCGCAGCGATCCGCCGTGGCTGGGTGTGACCGATCAGGCCATGCTGGCCGCGACCGATTTCCAGGCAGATCTTCGGCAACTGGGTGGTTTTACCCGAACCGGTTTCGCCAGCGATGATCAGCACCTGGTGCTTTTCCAGCGCTTTCTTGATTTCGTCACGCTTGGCGGCAATCGGCAAACTGTCGTCGTAACGAATCACCGGCAGGCTGGCCTTGCGCGCCAGCACCTGCTCGCAGGACGTCTGCATCCGCGCCACCCACTGGCCCAGCTTGGCCTCGTCGGGTTTCTTGCGCAGCTCAAGCAACTGCCGCCGCAGCCGGTGGCGGTCGGCGAGCATGGCGTGATCGAGGTTTTTCAGCAGTTTGTCGATGGAGGGCGATTCGTCGGTCATCGGGTACGCAATTCAGTCGTCTAGTGGCGCAGGGTGCGGATTGTCGCAGATTTGAAGGACGAGCGAGATCCCTTGTAGGAGCTGGCTTGCCAGCGATGGCGGTGAATCAGTCACATCATGGGTGTCTGTCAGCCCGTCTTCGCTGGCAAGCCAGCTCCTACAAGGGGGTGAGGTATTACTCGTTATCGAGGCCCTTGCGGCGGTATGGGAATACATCGATCACTTTGCCGGCGCGAATCGCCTCCTGCAGGCTTTTCCAGTAATCAGCGTTGTACAACTCGCCATGCAACTGATCGAACAATCTGCGCTGCCCCGAGTCGGCAAACAGGAACGGCGGAAACTCTTCCGGGAATACGTCCAGCGGCCCGATCGAATACCACGGCTCGGAGGCCATTTCGTCCTCGGGGGTGCGCGGCGCCGGAATGTGGCGGAAGTTGGCCTCGGTGAGGAAGCAGATCTCGTCGTAGTCGTAGAACACCACCCGGCCGTGACGGGTAACACCGAAGTTCTTCAGCAGCATGTCACCGGGAAAGATGTTGGCCGCCGCCAGTTGCTTGATTGCCAGTCCGTAATCTTCCAGGGCTTCGCGCACCTGCGCCTCATTGGCGTTTTCCAGATACAGGTTTAGCGGGGTCATGCGGCGTTCGGTCCAACAGTGGCGGATCAGCACCGTGTCATCTTCCACCGACACCGTCGACGGTGCGACTTCCAGCAGTTCTTCCAGGCACGCCGGATCGAACTTGCTCAGCGGGAAACGGAAGTCGGCGAACTCCTGGGTATCGGCCATGCGCCCGACGCGGTCGACGCTCTTCACCAAACGGTACTTTTCGATCACCGTGGCGCGGTCAACGTTTTTCGACGGCGAGAAACGGTCCTTGATGATTTTGAACACGGTGTTGAACCCCGGCAGGGTGAACACACTCATGACCATGCCGCGTACGCCGGGGGCCATGATGAACTGGTCGTCGGTGTTAGCCAGGTGATTGATCAGCGCCCGATAGAACTCCGACTTGCCATGTTTGTAGAAGCCGATCGAGGTGTACAGCTCGGCAATGTGCTTGCCCGGCAGGATGCGCCTGAGGAAGCCGATGAACTCGGCGGGCACCGGCACATCCACCATGAAATACGAGCGGGTGAACGAGAATATGATCGACACGTCCGCTTCGTCGGTGATCAGCGCATCGATCTGGATGCCGCGACCTTCGAGGTGCAGCAATGGAATTGCCAGCGGCCATTGCTCATCGGTGGTGTAGATACGCCCCACCAGGTATGCACCTTTATTGCGGTACAGCACCGAGGAAAACAACTCGACGCTCAGCTCCGGGTCCTTGCACACCCAATCCGGCAGGTTCTCGCGCAGCTGCGCTTCGAGGCGTTGCAGGTCACCGGGCAGGTCGGCGTAATCTTCGCTGAAGCGGTAGTCGGCAAAGATGCTGGCGAGCATGGCCGACAATTGGCCTTGCGGCTTGTAGGTGCGGGTTTGCGCGGCCCGGGCACGGCGCAGGCTCGGCCGGGTGGTGTGGATGAACATGCAGCCGTCGCTGATCAGGTCATGGCTGAACAGCCCGCAGAAGATCGAGTTGTACCAGGTCTCGGACAGTTCATCGTCGAAGCGCAGGTCGATCAGGCTGATGTAGGCGCTTTTGACCAGCGGCCAGCAACTGACGTCCAGCGTGTCGGTGTCGAACGCGGTGCGCAATCGCTCCACCGTTTCACCGACCTTTTCTTCGTACAGATTGATCCGTGCCGCCGACGCCGATTGCGTCTCTTGCCACCGGGCCTGTTCGAAGCGGGCCCGGGCGCCATCGGTGATCTGGCGAAAATGCTCGCGGTAATCGTCAAAGCCATCGAGGATCAAGCGGGCGATGTCGGCGGCTGGCCACTGCTGCGGCATGGTGAGACCTCTGCGGGAATTCGGAAGGCTGAGCTTAGCCAGTGAACCGGGTGCAGGAGAAGCGTAATTTTCCCGGCGAATTGAATGCCCGGTTTTCGGTTGCCATCGATCACACACTCAGCAACACTTTCGCCCCTCCATCAAGGAAGGACCGCGCTGTGAACACCGTCGATATTTTCCGTTTACTGTCCCTGGCGGCCATTTGGGGAGCGAGTTTCCTGTTCATGCGCATCATCGCCCCGGTGATTGGCAGCATTCCTACCGCTTTTTTTCGTGTATCAATAGCCGCCGCCGGACTGCTGGTGATTCTTGGGCTGATGCGCATCAGTTGGGATTTCAAGGGCAAACTCAAGACTGTGATGCTGCTCGGGGTGATCAACTCCGGGATTCCAGCGACGCTCTATTCGGTGGCCGCGCAGGTGCTACCTGCCGGTTATTCGTCGATTTTCAATGCCACGACGCCATTGATGGGCGTGCTGATCGGCGGCCTGTTTTTCCATGAAAGGCTCACTGGCGCCAAGCTCGGCGGCGTGTTCCTGGGGTTGTTTGGCGTGGGGGTGCTGACCCGTGCCGGTCCGGTGGCGTTCGATATGGAACTGCTGATGGGAGCCGTTGCCTGCCTGCTCGCGACCACTTGCTACGGCTTTGCGGGGTTTCTGGCCCGGCGCTGGCTCGATCAGGCCGGTGGCCTCGACAGTCGTTTGTCGGCACTGGGCAGCATGCTCGGCGCGACGTTGTTCCTGCTGCCGCTGTTCGGCTACAGCGTGTTCAGCCAGCCACCGGCGAGCTGGGGCGGCTGGAGCGTCTGGCTTTCGTTGCTGGGGTTAGGTTTGGGCTGCACAGCGTTTGCCTACATTATTTACTTCCGGCTCCTGAGCTCGATTGGCCCGGTGAAATCGATGACCACGACCTTCTTGATCCCGCTGTTCGGCGTATTGTGGGGGGCGCTGTTTCTCGATGAGCCATTGTCGATGGCGCATATCTATGGCGGGTTGTTGATTGCACTGGCGTTGTGGTTGGTGTTGAAGCCGGCTGCTGTGAAAACTGGCCTGGTGGCTGACCGGTAGGATTGTTGCGAGGCGGCTGATCAGACGCCAAAAATCACAAAGGCCCGGAGCAATGCTCCAGGCCTTCTCGGGTTTACGCCGATTTACGGAACACAAACACCAGTCCGACGATGATCAACAGCATGCCGAACAGGCTCAACAGCGCCAGGCGGTTGCCAAAAATCAGGTAGTCCATCACCGCCGTTACCGCCGGCACCAGATAAAACAGGCTGGTGACGTTCACCAGATTGCCCCGGGCGATCAAGCGGTACAGCAACAGCGTCGCCAGCACCGACACCACCAGTCCCATCCATAGCACCGGCAGGAAGAAACCGCTGCTGTGTTCGAAGTGAAACGGCTGGAAGGGTACGAAAGCTCCGCACAACAACAGCCCTGCGAGGTACTGCACCGGCAGCGTGCCGAGGGGATTGTCGGTGATGCGTTTTTGCATGATCGAACCAAACGTCATGCTCGCCAACGCCAGTAAACCGAAAAGCATCCCGGCCAGCGACATCCCGGCCAGTCCGATGCCCTGATAGACCACCATGATCAAACCCGTCAGCCCCAGGGCCAGACCGAACATCCGGCTCCAGGAGCGCTGACGCTCCATCAGCACCACGGTGAGGATCGGCTGCACACCCATGATGGTCGCCATCACCCCGGGCGTGACTTTCAGGTCGAGGGCCAGCAGATAGAAAATCTGATAAGCCCCCAACAACACCACACCGGTGGCCATCGCATACAGCATCGGTTTGTCGCCCTTGGGCAACTTCAGCTTGAGCAACGGCACCAGCAACACCAGACCGCAGAGCGCGATGACGAAACGAAACATCAGGAAGGCGAAGGGCGACGCGTGGGCCAGCCCCCATTTGGAGAATATCGCCCCGCTGCTCCACAGCAGAACGAACAGGCTCGTGGACGCCGCCGCGAGCGCGGACTTTTTCGAAAGGACAAACATGAATACCACCTGTAGTCAGGCAAAAAGCCAACTCAGCAAGAGCTGAAGTTCAGTAGTTTTTTCAGGCGGGCATGGGACAGCAGATGAAAGCTGATCAGCCCGAAATGCCAACGCCTGGCGGTGATACGACTGCGCACACCGGCGTGCTACTGACAGGTGGGGGGTAATGACTGATCTGCCCGGGCTGCTGATTCCCGCACGGCACGACACCAGCGTTGACCGCTGAATCGACTACCGCGTTGATGTGGAATGCAGGCATTGGGCTGATCTTTGATCGAGGAAGAAAAAAGTGAGTCCGAAACTCACCGCGCGCCGACTATAACCAGCCCTCGACATGGATTGCAACGACTTGGTCAAAAGGCCAGTAACGACAAGTACAAGGGCGCTGCCTAGGCTTGAGAGCAACTGCAACGCCCACGATGGGGAATGGAATGCAAGAGATCACATGCCAAGGGAAAGGACTCATCTTCGGTATCAGCTGTACAGGTCGAGAGCAAGGAAGCTTGCGGGCATCAAGACCGCCCAATTGCAACATAGACTGGAGCTGGCCGGCCCAACGGAACTCGATTTATCGAGGGTACGCTTCGAAGCGATCAGCACACAGGCACTGAATACTTGGGAGCGCTGGGAGGATTCACACTTTTCATGGGGTGAGGTTGCCGGGTGGAAAGCGAAGGAGCCATTAGCCTTGGACATTGCCATCTGGTTCGATGAACAACTGTGCGGGCTATGCTTCGCCAATCCAAACAACAGTCGGCAAAGAATCCGCATTGTGCGATTGGAGGGATGTCCTGCAAAGGCTCACCCTCTAAAAAAACGTATCGCACCACTGTCCATACTGGTCATCGAGCAATACGCCCGAATCATCGGCAGCACGCTAATGGAAGTTCAAGAGCCGCTGGACGGAGCAGTTTCAATTTATAAACGACTCGGCTTTGACTTCGACGCTGATCGCCGACTTGTCAAAGCTGTGGAGAGCCTAGTATCGTGAAAAATGTTCAATTAACAGTCAACTCTGGAGGAAATATGCGCAAAGCGATTAAAAAGCCTTCCTCAAGAAAGCGTTCCCCCCCAGTGAAAAATAGAGACGCGGCTCTGGAGCTGACAGCCAGTGAGCGCCGAATACTGCAATTCATCGCAACAGGTATCGACGACGAACCTGTCGGCGTTCTCGCAGGCGCTTCCTTTAAATTTTCGTCATAAAAAAACCGCTCCCAGTGAGCGGTTTTTTATTGCGTGACTGACCTTAGCCAATCAACCAATACCCCAACAACGTCAGCACCACCACCGCCAGCACCGGTCGCAATACGCGGTAGGCTTTGGGATTGCGGCGTTTCCATTGCTTGACCACACCGCTGAATTTATCGCTGGAGTTCTTGCTCCAGGCGTAAGCCTTGTTAATCCCGCCAACACGCTCGTCATCGAGGTTTTGCGGCGCAGTTGCACGCCCCAGCCAAGCGCTGATGTTGCGATTGATGCGGGTCATGAGGCGGTTGCTCAGCGGACGCTCGATATCGCAGAACAGAATAACGCGGGTCTTTTCCGTTTCGTTCTTGACCCAGTGCACATAGGTTTCGTCGAACATCACGTCTTCACCATCGCGCCAGGCGTAAACCTGTCCGTCGACAAAGATGCGGCAATCGTCGGAGTTCGGTGTCGACAACCCCAAGTGGTAACGCAGGGAACCGGCGAACGGATCGCGATGCGGGTTGAGGTGGCTGCCGCCCGGTAGCAACGCGAACATGGCGCCTTTGACGTTGGGAATGCTGCTGACCAGCTCCACGGTTCTCGGGCACAGGGCTTCGGCAGAAGGCAGCGGTTTGTCATACCACTTGAGGTAGAAACGCTTCCAGCCCTTCTTGAAGAACGAGCCAAAACCGGCGTCGTTGTTCTTTGCCGCCGCGCGGATATACCCCTCGTCGAACAAGTGCATCGCTTCGTCGCGAATCACTTCCCAGTTGTCCTTGAGCACATCCAGTTCCGGGAACTTGCTGCGGTCCAGGTACGGTTTCGAAGGCACACCGGAAAACAGGTACATCAAGGCGTTATAGGGTGCGAACAGTGCCGAATGGTTAACGAACTGACGCAAAACCGGTAGACGCGCCTTGCCGCGTAAATGCACATAGAGGGTGCTGCCGAGAAACAGCAGCAACAACGAGGCCTTCGCGGCAAACGATAAGGTCATCAACAACTCCTTTGAAGATAAACGACATTGCGCCATGCCCATTACCCGGCATGGCTGCCGGCATGATAAACACTACCGACCCGGTGAAAAACCCGCACTTTTCAACATTCAATGTTGATGAATGTGCAACAAAGCATTTCTTAACATAAGACGCCTGAACGCCGGCTGATGCAAATCCATCATCAACCGGACCAGATCAATAGATCGCAACCAGCGAAAACGCCTCAGGCATCACCGCCAACCTCGACCCGCCAATGTTTAGCGCTTACTGCTGATTCTCCTGCTCGGTAAACAGATCACTGAACAGCATGCTCGACAGGTAACGCTCACCGGAATCCGGCAGGATCACCACAATGGTCTTGCCCTGCATTTCCGGAGTTTCCGCCAATCTTACGGCCACTGCCATGGCGGCACCGCAGGAAATCCCGCACAAGATTCCTTCTTCCTGCATCAAGCGCAAGGCCATGGTCTTGGACTCTTCGTCACTGACCAGCTCCACCCGATCGACGATCGACAAATCGAGGTTCTTCGGCACAAAACCGGCACCGATGCCCTGGATCTTGTGCGGGCTCGGCTTGATTTCTTCACCGGCCAGGGCCTGGGTAATCACCGGCGACACCGCCGGTTCCACTGCCACCGAGAGTATCGGCTTGCCCTGGGTATTCTTGATATACCGTGAAACCCCGGTGATGGTTCCACCTGTTCCGACGCCTGCCACCAGCACGTCGACCGCGCCGTCGGTATCGTTCCAGATTTCCGGGCCAGTGGTTTTTTCGTGGATGGCCGGGTTGGCCGGGTTGTCGAACTGTGCCGGCATGAAGTACTTCGACGGATCGCTGGCAACAATATCACCTGCTTTATCGATGGCGCCTTTCATGCCTTTGGCCGGCTCGGTCAACACCAGCTCGGCACCCAGTGCCTTGAGCACTTTGCGGCGTTCGATACTCATGGATGCCGGCATGGTCAGCATCAGTTTGTAGCCACGGGCGGCGGCCACGAAGGCCAGGCCGATGCCGGTATTACCGGAGGTCGGCTCAACGATGGTCATGCCTGGCTTGAGTTTGCCGCTGCTTTCGGCATCCCAGATCATGTTCGCGCCGATCCGGCACTTGACCGAGTAACCCGGGTTGCGCCCTTCGATCTTGGCCAGAATGGTCACACCACGCGGCGCAATGCGATTGATCTGCACCAGCGGCGTATTGCCGATGGAGTGGGCGTTGTCAACGAAAATGCGGCTCATGGCTGGGTCCTTAACGACAGCATTGAAATAGGGCATCAAGGTAAGCCTCTTGCCCGCATGCGTCCAGTCAGGTCGAACGTCCGCTTATCGGTGCAGTCAATGGCTTTGGATCGACAGAGATTTGCCGCCATGAAACGTCGAAACAGCTGGCCCCTGCGGCCCCTCATCGGCAACGCCCACCAGCAAGATATCAGCGCGTTCCAGGCGTTTTTTGCAGATTTTATGCAATGGATTCATCCAGGCGTTCAATGCGCAGTATGAACGGCCCAAGCTGGATGCAGACTGAGTCACAGAGTGACGCCTCATTCAGAGACTGAATAAGCCGTCTGCGTTCACAGTCGACCGGGCGGCGCGTTATAGTCGGGGCTGACTCTTTTATTGTGCCCCCCGCCCTGCCTCGCTCAGGTCGGCGTTACCGTTCGAGGATTAGCAGATGAAGTTCGAAGGCACCCAGGCCTATGTCGCCACCGATGACTTGAAGCTGGCGGTCAACGCCGCCATCACCCTGGAGCGGCCGTTGCTGGTCAAGGGCGAACCGGGCACCGGCAAGACCATGCTCGCCGAGCAACTGGCCGAATCCTTTGGCGCCAAGCTGATCACCTGGCACATCAAGTCCACCACCAAGGCTCACCAGGGCCTGTACGAGTACGACGCGGTCAGCCGCCTGCGCGATTCGCAGCTCGGCACGGAAAAGGTCCACGACGTTCGCAACTACCTGAAAAAGGGCAAGCTCTGGGAAGCCTTCGAATCCGAAGAACGGGTCATCCTGCTGATCGACGAAATCGACAAGGCCGACATCGAATTCCCGAACGACCTGCTGCAAGAACTCGACAAGATGGAGTTCTATGTTTACGAGATCGACGAGACCATCAAGGCCAAGAAGCGCCCGATCATCATCATTACCTCCAACAACGAAAAAGAGCTGCCGGATGCGTTCCTGCGCCGCTGCTTCTTCCACTACATCGCTTTCCCGGATCGCGTGACGATGCAGCGGATCGTCGACGTGCACTATCCGGACATCAAGAAAGACCTGGTCAGCGAAGCGCTGGACGTGTTCTTCGATGTGCGCAAGGTGCCGGGCCTGAAGAAGAAGCCTTCGACCTCCGAGCTGGTGGACTGGCTGAAGCTGCTGATGGCTGACAACATCGGCGAAGCGGTGCTGCGCGAGCGCGATCCGACCAAGGCCATTCCACCGCTGGCCGGCGCTTTGGTGAAAAACGAACAGGACGTGCAACTGCTGGAGCGTCTGGCGTTCATGAGCCGTCGCGGCACCCGCTAAGAGGCTGACGCCATGCTGCTCAACCTGTTCAATGAAATGCGCGCAGCCAAGGTACCGGTCTCGGTGCGTGAGCTGCTGGACCTGATCAACGCGCTGAAACAGCGCGTGACCTTCGCCGACATGGACGAGTTCTATTACCTGTCCCGGACGATCCTGGTGAAGGACGAACGGCATTTCGACAAGTTCGACCGCGCGTTCGGTGCCTACTTCAATGGCCTGGAAAAACTCGACGACCACCTGCAGGCGCTGATTCCCGAAGACTGGTTGCGCAAGGAGTTCGAACGCTCGCTGACCGATGAAGAGCGCGCGGCGATCCAGTCCCTCGGCGGCCTGGACAAGCTGATCGAAGAGTTCAAGAAACGCCTCGAGGAACAGAAGGAACGCCACGCCGGTGGCAACAAGTGGATCGGCACCGGTGGTACCAGCCCGTTCGGTTCCGGCGGTTTCAACCCGGAAGGCATTCGGGTCGGCGACGCCGGCAAGCGCCAGGGCAAGGCGGCCAAGGTCTGGGACCAGCGCGAATACAAGAACCTCGATGACTCGGTCGAGCTGGGCACCCGCAACATCAAGGTCGCCCTGCGCCGTCTGCGCAAATTCGCCCGTCAGGGCGCGGCGGAAGAGCTGGACATCGATGGCACCATCGATCACACCGCCAAGGATGCAGGCTTGCTGAACATCCAGATGCGGCCGGAACGGCGCAACACCGTCAAGCTGTTGCTGCTGTTCGACATCGGCGGCTCGATGGACGCACACGTGAAAATTTGCGAGGAGTTGTTCTCGGCCTGCAAGACCGAGTTCAAGCATCTGGAGTACTTCTACTTCCACAACTTCATTTATGAATCGGTGTGGAAGAACAACATGCGCCGCACTTCCGAGCGCACTTCGACCATGGACCTGCTGCACAAGTACGGCGCCGACTACAAAGTGATCTTCATCGGCGACGCCGCCATGGCGCCCTACGAAATCACCCAGCCGGGCGGTAGCGTCGAGCACTGGAACGAAGAAGCCGGCTACGTGTGGATGCAGCGTTTCAAGGAAAAGTACAAGAAACTCATCTGGATCAATCCGTATCCGAAGGACACCTGGGGCTATACCTCATCGACCAACATCGTGCGGGACTTGATCGAAGACCAGATGTATCCGCTGACCCTTCGCGGGTTGGAGGAAGGGATGCGGTTTCTTTCCAAGTAATCCCCCCTCGCTCTGTAGGAGCTGGCTTGCCAGCGAAGGCGTCCGATCTGTCGCTACAAGGATCAAGATTGCTTTCGCCGGCAAGCCGGCTCCTACAGGGGGTCACCTGAACCGGTGCAGATATTCGACATGCTCGCGGTGCGCAACATCCTGCACCACCGGCCGCAACCTCACCGATGCACCCGGCAAGCACTGCGCCAGCCGCGCCAGCGCCAACGGCGTCAACGCCCCCAACCGGGGATAACCACCAATGGTCTGCCGATCATTGAGCAGCACAATCGGCTGTCCGTCCGGCGGCACCTGGACGGCCCCCAACGGAATACCTTCGGAAATCATCGGTTTGCCCTGGTACTGCAACGCCGTACCCAACAGGCGAATCCCCATCCGGTCGGCACGGCTGTCGAGGTTCCACATGCTATTGAACGCGTCGAACAGGCTTTGCCCGCTGAACTCGCCAATCTGCGCACCGAGCACCAGATCCAGCACTGGGTCACGGGTGAAATCCGGCAAGCATTCGCTTGGCAACTCCCGCAGTAATACCAGCGAGTTCCCCGAGTAGCTCAATGACGCGCCTTTACCCAGCGCATGGCCCATTCCGTCCAGGCCACCGAGCTCCTCACGGACCACCGTCGCGCTACTGCCCAGCACTTTCGGCGCATCAAACCCACCCGGCGCCGCCAGATAAGCCCGGGCGCCGAGCAACGGCTGAGTGAATTGCAAACGCTGGCCTTTGTGCAGCCTGAAACTGCGCCACGGGGTCAAAGCCTCGCCGTCCACCCGCGCGCCAAGATCCGCTCCGGCCAAGGCCAGCACACAATCGTCCTCGGCAACGACGGTGAACCCGCCAAGAGTGATTTCAATCACCGGCTTATCCAGTCCGTTGCCCAACAGCCAGTTGGCCCAGGACATCGAACACCAATCAGCCGCTCCGCCCTGGGTCACGCCCAGATGGCGCACGCCGAATCGACCGGCATCCTGCAACAGGCACAGAGCCGTACTCGCTTCAATCTTCAGACGGCTCATGCCTGGACCTCCAGTGGCGTATCGTCACCGCCCAGGTTAATGAACTCGGCATGGCCGATCGCTTCGAATCGTACGGTGTCACCTGGCTGCATCAGGCTGTAACCGTCACGGTTGCGATCGAATAATTTGGCCGGCGTGCGGCCGATCAGGTTCCAGCCGCCCGGCGACACCACCGGATAAGCCGCTGTCTGTCGTTCGGCGATGCCGACACTGCCGGCGGCGACTTTCTTGCGTGGTGTGTTCAGACGCGGCGCCGCGAGCATCTCGTCCACCAGCCCCATAAAGGCGAAGCCCGGCGCAAAGCCCAGGGCGAACACCTGATATTCACGCTCGCAGTGACGACGGATCACCTCCTCCACCGCCAATCCGCTGCGCTGCGACAACAGGCTCAACTCTGGACCAACACTCAAGTCGTACCACACCGGCAACGCATGACAGGTACCGCGAGTACGCGCGTTGGGCGACAGATCGATCAGCGCCTGGGCAATCAATTCCCGTGCTTGGCTCGGGCTCAATGCAGTCAGGTCGTAATGCACCATCAATGTGGTGTAGGACGGCACCAGATCGATCAGGTGCTCACCGAATGCCGTGCGCAGACTTTCACTGGCCGCCAGCATCCACGGCATGTTGCTTTCGGCGATTTCATCGAACAGGCGCACCATCAGGCAATCCAGCGCCACCACTTCCACCCGCAGCTTCATGACGCACTCTGCCGATTCAAGGCTTCACGGATGCGTTGCACGGCAGCGACCGAACTGGCGTTGTCACCGTGCACGCAGAGGGTGTTGGCCTGCAAGTGCAGGGCACTGCCGTCGCTGGCGGTGAGGTGATCGCCACGGGCAATGGTCAGCGCCTGCTCGATGATTTTTTCCGGGTCGTGATGCACCGCGCCCGGCAGTTGTCGCGAGACCAGCCTGCCGGCGCTGTCGTAGGCACGATCGGCAAAAGCCTCGAACCACAGCGTCACGCCGTATTCATCGCCCATTTGTTGGGCAGCGCTGTTGTCACGGGTCGCCATCAGCATCAATGGCAGAGTGCGGTCATAGGACGCCACCGCTTGCAGCACGGCGCGCAACTGCGCCGGGTTGGCCATCATGTCGTTGTACATCGCGCCATGGGGTTTGACGTAACTGACCCGGCCACCCTGGGCCCGGCAGATACCGTCGAGGGCGCCGATCTGGTAATGCAGAATGTCTTGCAGCTCCTGGGGGGCATACGCCATGGAACGGCGGCCGAATCCCACCAGATCCTGATAGGCCGGATGCGCGCCAATTTGCACACCGTGGCTGAGGGCCAGGCTGACGGTCTTGCGCATGATGCTCGGGTCGCCGGCGTGAAAACCGCAGGCGATGTTGGCGCAATCGATGAAGGGCATGATTTCTGCGTCCAGACCCATGGTCCAGCTGCCGAAACTCTCGCCGATGTCGCAGTTCAATAGCAGGCGGCTCACGCTGAACACTCCTGTAGGCTTTGTTCTTTTTAGCTGCGGGACATATCTGTAAGACATGCCCGCAGGTTATCAGTTACTGGGCGTCGAGTTGCTTGCCACGGGTTTCCGGCAAACTCAGGGCCGCGAGTATCACCACACCGTAGGAAACCGCCGCAAAGGCACCAATGCCCACACTCAGCGGTACGGTCTGGCTGAGCAGTCCGATCAGCAGCGGGAACAACGCCGCCAGCGCCCGGCCGATGTTGTAGCAAAAACCCTGGCCCGAACCGCGAATGCGCGTGGGGAACAACTCGGTCAGAAACGCGCCCATGCCACTGAAAATTCCCGAGGCGAAGAAGCCCAGCGGAAAGCCCAGCCACAGCATCACGCCGTTGCTGACCGGCATTTGCGTGTACAGCAACACAATGGTGAACGAGCCGACGGCGAACAGGATGAAGTTCTTTTTACGTCCGAGGATGTCGGTCAAATAGGCGCTGATGACATAACCCACGTAGGAACCGATGATCACCATCGCCAGATAACCGCCAGTGCCGAGTACGCTCAAACCACGCTCGTTTTTCAGGAACGTCGGCAGCCAGGACGTGATCGCGTAGTAACCGCCCAGCGCACCGGTGGTCAGCAACGAAGCGCGAATCGTGGTGAAGAGCATGCCGGGGGCGAAGATCTCGTAGAACTTCGAAGGATTGCTCGGCGCCTCCTTGGCTTTGGCTTCACGATAGATTTCCGGATCCTTGACCAGGCGGCGGACAAAAATCACGAAGATTGCCGGTACGATGCCGAGGATGAACAGCGCACGCCAGGCGTCTTCCGGTGGCAATACCGAGAATAGCAGCGCATACAGAATCGCGGTCAGTCCCCAACCCAACGCCCAACCGGACTGCACCATGCCCACGGCCTTGCCACGGTCCTGGGCACGAATGACTTCACCGATCAACACGGCGCCGGCTGTCCACTCGCCGCCAAAACCGAAGCCCATCAGGGTCCGCGCAATCAGCAGTTGCTCGTAGCTCTGGGCAAAGCCGCAGAGGAAGGTGAAGAAGGCAAACCACAGTACGGTCAGTTGCAAGGTGCGTACACGACCGATGCGATCGGAAAGAATTCCCGCCACCCAGCCACCGATGGCCGAGGCGATCAGTGTGCTGGTGTGAATCAGCCCGGCCTGGCCGGTGGTGATGCCCCACATGGCAATCAGGGTCGGCACCACGAAGCTGAGCATCTGGGTGTCCATGCCATCCAGGCCATAGCCGATCTTGCAGCTCCAGAAGGTGCGGCGTTCCTGCTGATTGATGTTGCGGTACCAGTCGAAAGGTCCAGGGCGAGCCGTGGCTTTCGCAATGACGGGGGTGTCGGGCGCACTCATGGCAAATCTCCGCGCTGATTTTATTGGTATTGTTCTGAGCCCCGACGACGCCTATCGTGGGAACCGGATGCGTCGATTCTTGGACGCGCGCCCCTGCTGAGTCCAACTAATAAAACCCCGCCTTAGGCATAAGAAATCTTTATCCCATGAACCTGAAGTTTCTCGAGACCTTTGTCTGGGTCGCCCGACTCAAGAGTTTCCGCCTGACCGCCGACAAGCTCTTCACCACCCAGGCCTCGATTTCCAGCCGTATTGCAGTGCTTGAAGGCGAGCTCGGAGTGAAGCTGTTCCTGCGTGATTCGCGCGGCGTGAGCCTGACGCCGGAAGGTCTGAAAGTGCTCGATTACGCCGAGCAGATGATGGACACCATGCAGGCGCTCAAGCAGTCGATCGAGACCCGTTCGAGCAAGGCCGGACGGGTGCGCATCGGCGTGATGGACACGGTGATCCATACCTGGCTCAGCCCGTTGGTGGCGCAGATGACCGATCACTACCCGTTGGTGGAAATCGAGCTGGTCGCCGATACCTCGCTCAACCTCTGCGATCAGCTGCAAAAAGGCTTTCTCGATGTGATTCTGCAAACCGACCTGCTGCGTCAGGAAAGCGTGCGCAGCCTGGAACTGGCCAGCCACCCGATTGGCTGGATCGTCGCCAGCAACTCGATCTACAACCGCAACTACACAAACGTCGCCGAACTGGCGCGTGAGCGAATCATTACCTACTCGAAAAACTCCCATCCTCATCAGGACGTGCTCAGCCTGATGCAAGCCAACGGCGTGCTCGCGCCACGGCTCAACTGCGTGAACTCGGTGTCGGCGATAACCCGATTGCTGCGTGACGGCTTCGGTATTGGTGCGTTACCACCGGTGCTGGTCAGCGAAGAATTGGCCCGCGGCGAATTGACCTTGCTGGCGATCGACCAACGCCCGCCCAACCTGCAAGTAGTGGTGTCATGGCGGGTCGGCGCAGAGTGGGTCGAAGAGATCGTGACGTTGTGTCAGCACGTGGTGGAACACTATGCGCAGAAGGTGGGCGAGCACTACATGGTCTTGAGCAAACCCCAGGCCAGACTCTGAAAAGGAGCTTTCCACATCACAAGTAGTAATTACTATCATTTGCATTATTATTTTGAAAATGTATTCTCTGCGCGCATTCAGCTAAACCACTGTCCAGAAGGAGTCGGACTTGATGCGCGCTTACACGCAAAAACAGCAGCAATTGCTCTCGCACTGGAGCGAAGCCCTCGGCACTCAGGCCTTCCAGTCCCACCGCATCACCCTCGACCATTTGAGCAATGCCCTGGAGCCCGCCGCGCAGCGCTGCTTCCAACGCCTGATCCAGGCGCTGTTTCGCGAAGGTCTGATCAACCCCGACGCCTGCGAATACGACGATAACAGTCGTTGCTGGCTGCCGCTTGGCGACGGTGCGCACCTTTGCTTCGATCACCTGTCGGGCGGAAGAATGAACAGCTGGGACGTGCGCGGCAGCATCGTCCTGCACACCCCCGACAGCCTGCCCCACAAGATCCAGTTGCCCAGCGAACTGCTCGCGCACCTCAGCACTCAGCTCAACCCGCCCGCCTCCCCGCAGGTACTGGAACGTCTGGCCTGCGAGCTGGACGATAGCTACAGCAACGACACCCTGTGCCTGGCGTTCCACCATGGATGGACCGAGCGCCTGAGAGAGCAGATCGACACCAGGCACGACAACAATCTGCTCGCCTGGCTCAAAGCCAGCCCCGACCACCAGAACCCGACGTCACTGCTCGAACAGTGGGGCACGCTCGGCCATCCCTGGCATCCGAACTACAAGACCAAACTGGGCTTGAGCGCCGCGCAAGTCATCGCTTTCTCGCCGGAATTCGAAGCGAGTTTTCCGATTGTGCTGTGCGCCCTGCACCGTCAGTACACACACGTCGAGTCACTGGCCGGTACCGCCGATTACTGGGACTGGTGGCAGGGACACTTCCCGCAGGCCGCCGAACAATTGCAGCGCCATTTGCAGCAGCGGGGCCTGGAGGTAACGGACTACCTCCCGCTGCCGTCGCACCCATGGCAGGCCAATGAAGAACTGCCCAATTTGTTCGCCGGCGAGATCGCCGACAACCTGCTGATCATCACCGACATCGTTGCCTTCACTGGCCACCCGACCATGTCCTTCCGCACGGTCGTACCAGAGGCCAGCCGCGTTGCGCCGATGGTCAAGCTGCCGGTGGCCCTGCGACTGACCAGCGTGCAGCGCACCGTGTCGCCGCGCTCGGCCCGGATGGGACCGCGCATCAGCCAACTGATACTGCAGATTCTCGATCATGAACCGCAGATTCAGCGCCTGCTGAACATCGTGCCGGAGCGCATCGGCGTGCACTACGCGCCACAACCGGCCAATGACGAACGGTCCCGGCATGCCGCTGTGCTGTACCGCGATAACCCGCTGACCCTGCTGCAGGAAGGCGAACTGGCCGTGCCGGTCGGCAGCCTGTTCGCCGTCAACGAATTCGAACAACCGTTGCTGCGTGACTGGGTGCAACTGGCTCAGGGCCGTGACGACAGCGAGGCCATGCTGGCGTTCTTCGATGATTACCTGTCGATTGCCGTCCCGAGCCTGCTGGGCATCTACCTGATGTATGGCGTGGCGTTCGAAGCGCACCAGCAAAACAGCTTCATGGTGATGGGTTCTGACGGGCAGTTGAATCGGCTGTTGCTGCGTGACTTCGGCGACATTCGCATTGATCGCAAAACCCTGCACGCCAAGGGCCTGGATATCCCGCTGCACGATCCGAAAATGACCCTGTACGACGACGCCGGATTTGTCCGCGACAAACTCCTGCACACCACGTTCATGTGCCACCTCGGTGAGTTGACGTTGCTCTGCGCCCGCCACTGGAATGTGCCGGAAAATAGCCTTTGGGAACGCTTGGCTACGCACGTTGAACAGTGCTTCGAGAGCGTGCGCGGGCACGTCGAACCGGCACGCTGGGAAAGCGAGCGCCAGGCCCTGCTGGAACAGGATTGGCCGGCCAAATCGTTCATGCGCATGCGCTTGCACGACAGCCACGCCGACATCGTCGGACGCCTGAGTAATCCGCTGCGAACCAACGCCGATGCTCGCTGAGGGTCGTGCGTTGCGACTGCTGATCGTCATCCAGTTTGTCTCCATGGGTGCCATGGAAATGAGCGGCCCGTTCTGGCCCTTGCAGATCCAGCATCTGCTTGGACCAGAGGGCGCCGGCTACACCGCGCTGCTGTCGGCGCTGGTCTATGCCGGCCCGATGCTGGCGGCCATGCTACTGACGCCCGCGTGGGGACGGTTGGGTGATCGCACCGGGCACAAGCCGATGATCATTCGGGCGTTGCTGGCACTTGCGCTGTGCCAGGGGCTGGCGGCCATGACCCTCGACCCGTGGCTGCTGGTGGGCATTCGCGTGATGCAAGGCGCATTGGCCGGGTTTCTCGCTGCCGCGCAAGCCTATGCCCTGGCCTGCTGCGACAGCTCCCGGCGCGGTCACACCCTGGCCCGTCTGCAATCGGCGACCGCCGTCGGCTCGTTGATCGGCCCGGTACTGGGCGGCTGGCTGATGGACATCTCGGGGTTTGCCCTGCTCTGTTATGGCGCGACGGCGATTTGCCTGCTGTGTGCACTGGGGAGTTTTTTCCTGCCGGCCGACAAGGCGCGAGCCTCGACAAAGAAACCGGTGGCGCCAGTGGCCCTGCCCAAAGGCTGGCTCGGTGGAATCCTGTTGGTGATCGTGTTGATTCAAGCCGCGAAGATGATGCCGCAACCCTTCTACGCGCTGTACGTCGCCGACATTCTGCACGCGCCGAGCTGGCTGATTGGCGCAACTTACGCCGCGAGCGCCGCGACCCTGGCCATTTCCGCACCGCTGTGGGGGCGTCTGTTCGACCGCTGGCAGCCGGCTTACACCTTGCGCGTCATTGAAGGCGTTGCCTGGCTCTGCGCCCTGACGCTAGCGGCCACGGCACTGGCTAACGAATGGCTGGGTTTTCTCGTCAGCCGGTTGGTCTGGGGCATCTGGCAAGGCGCACTGCTCCCCGTCGCCTATGCACTGATCGCCAACACCGTGTCTTCAAGCCAGCAGGGTTTTGCCCTCGGCCTGGGCAACAGCGCGGCCAAGGCTGGCGCCCTGCTCGGTGCCGTCCTCGGCGGGATCGGCATGGGGCTGGTCGGGCTGGCCCACAGTTTCTGGCTGGTGGCGCTGACCTACGCACTGGCCGCCATCGGGATCCGCTGGGTGCGCTCATTCACCTCCACACCTGCCCCCGCAGTTTTATCTACCCACACTTATCACGACTAAAAAAAAGACTTTCTCATGACCCGAACCAAACTTTCTTTGCTGATTCCGCTGCTCGGCTCCGTCAGCGCCCAGACCTGGGCCGAGGACACCGAACAGCAACCCGGCACATTGACCATGCAAGCCACCGTCGTTTCCGCGACTCGCAGCGAAGCGACGATTGCCTCGATTCCAGGCTCGGTCCAGGTGATCGACGAACAACAGATCCGCCAACAGAGTGGCGCGGGGCGTCGGGTCTCCGACATTCTGGGGCAACTGGTTCCCGGCCTGGCGCCATCCAGCGGCGGGATGAGTAACTTCGGCCAGACCCTGCGCGGGCGCAACATGCTGGTGTTGATCGACGGCGTGTCGCAGAACGCCACGCGTGACAACTTCCGCCAGCTCAACAGCATCGCGCCGGCCAGCATCGAGCGCATCGAGGTGGTTTCCGGCGCCAGCAGCATTTATGGTGCCGGTGCTTCGGGCGGCATCATCAACATCATCACCAAGCGCAATCAGGGCCAGGACCTTGCCTACAGCAGCAAACTGGGCCTGACCAGCGGCAACAACCTCAACAGCAAAGGTTTCGCCTACGAGGCCTTTCAGAGTGCGACCGGGCGCAAGGATGCCCTGGACTGGTACGTGTCCGCCGACCTGACCCAGCGCAACGATCAGTACGACGGCAACGGCAATCGCATCCCTCAGGACACCTCCCAGGGCAGCAACATGGACACCGAAACCTATGACCTGCAAGGTCGTTTCGGTTACGAGCTGGATGCCGATAAAAAACTCAGCCTGTCGCTGCAGGACTACAAGGACCAGCAGGACACTGGCTACACAAAAGACCCGAAAAACCTGCAACAGGCCGTGGCAGTCAAAGGACTGAAACTCGACGACCAGCCCTACACCCATAACCAGGCAGCCAACCTCAACTACACCGACAACGACTTCTACGGCCAGGGCCTGCAACTGGAAAGCTACTGGCGCCGGGCCGACGCGCTGTTCTTCCCGGACCTGTCGCGGGGCAAGGCCGGGATCGCCGACAACAACAGCGTGCAGGATGTTTACGGCCTGCGCGCGGCCATCGACACGCCGTTGCCGGCCATCGGCAGCGCCACCGGCAACCTGGTCTGGGGCGCCGACTATGATCACGAACGCTCCCGTCAGCGCGGTGACCAATACACCCTCAATGGGCTGACCTACACCAAGACTGGCACCACTTACGAGATGGGCCCGGACATCGAAACCACCACCAAGGCGCTGTTCGGGCAAATGTCCTGGGACATCGGTGACTGGACCTTGCGTGGCGGTGTGCGCCGCGAATGGATCGAAAGCGAGGTCTCCGACAGCATCGCTTACGGTCAGATCGTCCAGACCGGCGTACGCGCCATCCTGCCCGGTGACACCCTCAAATACGACGCTACGCTCTATAACCTGGGCGCGGTCTATCACCTGAGTGAAAACCAGGACGTCTTCGCCAATTTCAGCCAGGGGTTTTCGCTGCCGGACATCCAGCGCTTCTTGCGTGACGTGAACAGCACCTTCGACATCCAGAGCCTCAACGCCCAGGCCATCAAGGTCGACAGCTATGAGCTGGGCTGGCGCGGTAACTGGGACCGGTGGCAGGCCGACGTCACCGTCTATGAAAACACTTCGGACGTGACCCAGTTCTACGATGCCAATGACCGTGTATTGCGTCTGATCAACCAGAAGGAACGGGTTCGCGGCATCGAAAACAGCCTCACCTACCTCGCGACCGATCACTGGTCGGTGGGTGGCACCTATGCCTGGGCCAAAGGCGAGACCGAGCAGAACGGGAAATGGATCGATCTGCCGGCAACACGCATTTCACCGGCCAAAACCACGCTGTTCGTCGGCTACACCGAAGACGACTACAACCTGCGCCTGCAAGGCATGCACCTGTCCAGCTACGACGCTGCCGCCAAGGACAACAACGGACGCGACATCGAAGGCTATACGCTGGTGGACCTGCTCGGCTCCGTGTACTTGCCGGTCGGTCGTCTGGAAGGCGGGGTGTACAACCTGACCAACCGCACGTACGTCAATCTGTTCGCCCAGGCCAACGCCAGAGCACCATTCCCCAACGCCGAAGGCCGTACCTTGAGCATGACCTATTCGGTTGATTGGTAATTAAGCAAGGAGCCGGCTTGCCGGCTCCTTGACGTTCGACGGTGTTACAAACCGCGTAAATCCCGCTCTTCGATCGGCCGGCTCTGGCGCAGGCGTTTGCCGCCCAGCACCACCCAGTCGATCAAGCGATACAGGCATTCAAGGCCGAACGACAGCAGCATTGCGCCACTCATGCCCCAGACCATCGCTTCGGGCGTCAACAGAATCTGGTAGCTGTAGCCATTCCAGGTTTCCTTGCGAATGTCCGGATCGGCAGCCAGCACCACTTGCAGGAAGCGGATATACCACGGCCCCTGCATCGCCTGGAATTGCTTGTCCAGCGCCAGTTGACGGGTCAGCAGGTTGCTCAGGCTGTCGGCGTCGCTGCGGAAGATCGGGTCTTCGCTGGCGCGGTAATGGGCCACCAGGGCCTGCATGTCACCCTTGAAGAACTGATTGGCGGTGTTCTGAAAGCCGCTCAACCCGGCTTGCGCCTCGATCAGATGGGCTTCGACACGCTTGGCGTAATCGTTGATGAAGCCTGGCACCTGGACACCGATCAACAGGCCCGCCGCAAATAACACCAGCCGTAGATAACTGAGCAACATGGAAAGCAGATCCTTATTCGGTCTTGCCCTGGCTGACGCATTCGCCGCGTCGCCACAGGCTCCATTGGCCCGGTTCGTAGCGGGTCCAGGTTTCGTTTTCGGTCAGGGGTTCGGTGGCAATGACGGTAACCACATCGTTGGGCGTGGTTTCGGCTTGAAAGTCGACGATCACGTCGACATCTTTCAAACGCGCCGGGCCAAACGGTGCGCGACGGGTGATTTGCGCCAGTTTGGTCGAGCAATAGCAGAACAGCCAGTCACCATCGCTGAGCAGGCAGTTGAATACGCCTTTGCTGCGGTACTCGGCGCAAGCGGCCACCAGATCCGGCAGCAGCGCTTCGACCTCGACCGGCTCGGGGAATGCCGCACGCACACGGTTGAGCAAATCGCAGAACGCCGCTTCGCTGTCAGTATCGCCCACGGGGCGATAGAAACTGGCCGCTGGCTGCAAATCCGCCAACTGGCCGTTATGGGCGAAACACCAGTTGCGCCCCCATAGTTCACGGACGAACGGATGGGTATTGGACAGGCAGACCTTGCCGACGTTGGCCTGGCGGATGTGCCCGATCACCACTTCGCTCTTGATCGGATAGCGCTGCACCAGGTTCGCGACTTCCGACTCGCAGCTCGCCGCCGGGTCCTGGAACAGCCGCAGCCCGCGGCCCTCATAGAAGGCAATACCCCAGCCATCGCGGTGCGGGCCGGTGCGTCCGCCGCGCTGCATCAGCCCGGTAAAACTGAACACGATATCGGTCGGGACATTGGCGCTCATGCCCAATAACTCACACATGCTCGGACTCTCGCTCAATCGCAGGGGCAAGGTTACAGACGGGGTTCGACTCGCATCCGCTGAGGACTGCTCGGCACGGGAGGCCGACCGTAACGATCATCGCCGGCACCGCCGAACGGTTGATCATCCTCAGGCTCGTCGGCGCGGACGGCAGCCTTGGCGACGGCCTCACGCTCCTTGCGGGCGTTGGAGGCGCGTTCGATGGGGAAACGGATCGCCACCAGCACCAGATAGAGGCCGAATGCGATCATGCCGTACATGAGCAGATCGGAAATCGCCCGCCAGGCGTTGTTGCCGACCTTGAACAGCAGGTCGAGCGCGGTGATGGCGACGGCCGGTGCGACTTTATCCTTGACCGGGTCGATGATGGTCGGGCTGAACAGCAGCACCGCCATCGCCAGCCGCAGTGGCTCACGTAGCCAGCGCCACATCCAGCGGGTCAAGCGCATCCACACCAACAGGCAGCCCAAAGCGGCAAAGGCGTAGAGGCCCCAAGCGATCAGATAGTCGTTCTCGGTCATGGTGTCCATGGCAAGGCAGGCAAAGAGGCGCTTATGATAACGGCTTTTCGCCCGTCAGGCTGCATCAATGCCTGACTGTTGAGCGTTATCCATGTGGGAGCGGGCTTGCTCGCGAATGCGGCTTATCATTCAACAATGATATTGACTGACCCAACGCCTTCGCGAGCAAGCCCGCTCCCACAGGTTGCCAAACCCCTATTCCGTACACTGCTCGAGAACCCTTCATGCCCCTATCCGCCAACACTTGCGACGCTCCAATTGCCCACAAGGCTGAAGGTTCCGACCCGTATGCCTGGCTGCAAGAGCGCGACACCGATGCAGTGCTCGACTACCTCAAGGCTGAAAACAGGTATCAGGAAGCGCAAACCGCCGACCAGGCCGGATTGCGCGAAACCCTGTTCGAGGAGATCAAGGGGCGGATACTCGAGACCGATTTGTCCCTGCCCTCGCCATGGGGACCGTATCTGTATTACACCCGCACCACGGCGGGTGACGAATACGCCCGGCACTACCGCTGCCCGCGCCCGGCCGATGACAGCCTGACCCTCGACGAAAGTCGCGAACAACTGCTGCTGGACCCGAACGAACTGGCCAACGGCGGTTTCTTTTCGCTCGGGGCGTTCAGCATCAGCCCGGATCACCAGCGCCTGGCCTACAGCATCGACTCCAGTGGCGACGAGATTTACACGCTGTTCGTGAAGGAACTGTCCGACGGCCGTGTCAGTGAGCTGGAATTCCAGGACTGTGACGGCAGCATGACCTGGGCAAACGACAGCCTGACGTTGTTCTTTGGCGAACTGGACGACACCCATCGCCCGCACAAACTGTACCGCTATCGCCTGGACGGCACCGCGGCCGAAGAAGTGTTCCATGAGCCGGACGGCCGCTTTTTCATGCATTGCTACCGCTCAAGCTCCGAACAGCAACTGCTGCTGTCCGTGGGCAGCAAGACCACCAGCGAAGTCTGGGTCCTCGATGCCTCCCAGCCCCAGCAGGCGTTCACCCGCCTGGCGCCACGGGTTGAAGATCATGAGTACGACGTCGACCACGGCGCACTCGACGGTGTATGGACCTGGTTCATTCGCAGCAACCGTGACGGCATCAATTTCGCCTTGTACACCGCCGTCGATACCGGCACCGCGCCGACCGAAGCCGACTGGCAGAACCTGATCCCCCACAGCGACACGGTGATGATCGACGGCATCAGCCTGAACACCGGGGCCATGACCCTCAGCCTGCGGGTCGGCGGCTTGCCGGTCATTGAAGTTCACCCCCAAGGCCTGGCGCCCTATCGCGTACAACTGCCGGATGCAGCCTATAGCCTGCACGTGCAAAACAGCCTTGAGTTCGACAGCGCAAGGATCCGCCTGCGTTACGAGGCATTGAACCGTCCTGCGCAAATCCGTCAGCTTGAACTGGCGACCGGCGAGCAGAAAGTGCTCAAGCAAACCCCGGTACTCGGTCCGTTCGACGCCGATGCCTACGTCAGCCAGCGCCTGTGGGCGACCGCACCGGACGGTACGCAAGTGCCGATCAGCTTGGTGATCAAACGCGATGACCTCGGCAAACCCGTGCCGCTGTACCTCTACGGCTATGGCGCCTATGGCGAAAGCCTCGACCCGTGGTTTTCCCATGCACGCCTGAGCTTGCTGGATCGCGGCATGGCGTTTGCCATTGCCCATGTGCGTGGCGGCGGCGAACTGGGGGAAGCCTGGTATCGCGCCGGCAAGCAGGAGCACAAACACAACACCTTCAGCGACTTCATCGCCTGCGCCGAACACTTGATGGCCCAGGGATTTACCAGCGCTTCGCAACTGGCGATCAGCGGCGGCAGCGCCGGTGGTTTGCTGATCGGTGCGGTGCTCAATCAACGGCCGGAGCTGTTTGGTGCCGCCATCGCCGAAGTGCCGTTCGTCGACGCACTCAACACCATGCTCGACCCTGACCTGCCGTTGACCGTGACGGAATACGACGAGTGGGGTAACCCTGAAGAGCCGGACGTCTATGATCGGATCAAGGCCTACGCCCCGTACGAAAACGTCACCGCGCAAGCGTATCCGGCGACCCTGGTGATCGCCGGCTACAACGACAGTCGCGTGCAGTATTGGGAAGCGGCCAAGTGGGTGGCGAAATTACGCGCGACCAAGACCGACAGCAATCCCCTGCTGCTCAAGACTGAACTGGGCGCCGGGCATGGCGGGATGAGTGGTCGGTATCAGGGATTGCGTGACGTAGCACTCGAATATGCATTTTTGTTCAAGGTTTTGGGTATTGCCTGAGGAACTTGGCGCGGTGTGCCGGTCTTAATTGCGCACACCGACGGCCGATACAACACAAACCCCATGTGGGAGCGGGCTTGCTCGCGAAGGGGCCGTAACATTCAGCAGAGATGTTGACTGACACACCACCTTCGCGAGCAAGCCCGCTCCCACAGGGGATGTGCAGTGAATTCAAGTCAGCAACAATCACAAAAAAGACCGTGACGACATGTCCGAATCAACCTTCCTGAACAACGAAATTCGCGACTGGCTGATGGATTGCGGCCTGTTCAATCAACTGCTGCCGGCGGACTTCGCCGCGGCTTCGGGCTACTTCAGTATCAGCACCATTGCCCAGGGCGAGGAGATCTTCCAGGAGGGCGATGCTGGCAGTTTCATGTGCATCATCCATACCGGCCAGGTGGCGGTGCAGAAAACCACCGCTGACGGACAACGAGTCACCATCGCCACCTTGCGCAGCGGCCGCTCGTTCGGTGAAATGGCCGTGCTCGACGGCGAGCGGCGCTCGGCCAGTTGCGTGGCCGCGAGCAACTGCCAGTTGCTCAACCTGGGCAAGGATTCGCTGGAAAAGATGCTCAACGACGCACCGAAAATCGCCGCCAAGATCATCCGCGCCCTCGCCGTTTCCCTCTCCAAACGCCTGCGCATGGCCGACGGCCAACTGCTTTCGCAGCAGGTCTAGCCGCCCGGTGATTTGACTTTCGGCGGGTTCGGTTCGATTCCCGGCACGGGCTGATCCTTGGTTGGCGGGCTGGGCATTTCAATCGGCACCAACGGCGGACCGCTACTGCCGGGGCCGACTCTAGGCAAAGGTGCCGGGCTGATTTGCGGGTACGGCGTGGGCGTCGCGGTGCCGGGCGAACCGGGCATCGGCGCGGGGCTGACAGGAATCGATTGCAGCTGTTGAGCCTGCCCTGCAGTTATCGAGAGCGCGGCCAGGGCAATGACCGTTAGAATGGTGCGCTTCATCAATGGCTCCGTTGGCCTTGTCGTCATAAACAGGCTACTCCCAACTGCGTCTGTTTGCCCTCCCGTGTTCTGCCAATTTTCTTCAAGTGAGCCCCATGAAACGTTTCGTTCTGCTGGACACCACCCCCATACCTGAAAACGGCGGTGCCCTGTGCCTGTTCGAATACGGTGAGGATTTCGTCATCAAGATCCAGGGCGGCGATGGCGGACAATTGATGAACACGCGCATGCATGGCTCCGAAGATGCTCTGGCCGAAATTCCGTGTCGCAAAGTCGCCGGTCGGCCGAATTCGCGGGTGCTCATCGGCGGCCTGGGCATGGGTTTCACCCTCGCTTCGGCGCTCAAGCACCTGGGCAAGACTGCCGAAGTGGTGGTCGCCGAACTGGTCCCCGGTGTCGTTGAGTGGAACCGTGGACCGCTGGGCGAGAAGGCTGGCAATCCGCTGCTCGACCCGCGGACCGTGATTCGCATGGAAGACGTGGCCAAAGTCCTGCAAGCCGAACCCCAGGGT
Source organism: Pseudomonas sp. GW821-FHT01C01 (assembly GCF_059422645.1). Lineage (NCBI taxonomy): Bacteria > Pseudomonadati > Pseudomonadota > Gammaproteobacteria > Pseudomonadales > Pseudomonadaceae > Pseudomonas > Pseudomonas sp. GW821-FHT01C01. The sequence goes on from NZ_JBWKXF010000029.1 coordinate 29,729, forward strand.
TTCGATGCCATCATGCTCGACGTCGACAACGGCCCCGAAGGCCTGACCCAGAAAGCCAACAGCTGGCTGTACTCCGCCGCCGGACTGAACGCCTGCGCCAGGGCCATGCGCCCCAAAGGCGTACTGGCGGTCTGGTCGGCCAGCGCTGACCGGCAGTTTTCCGACAAACTGAAAAAGGCCGGCTTCAAGGCCGAGGAAGTGCAGGTCTTCGCCCATGGCAACAAGGGCACCCGCCACACCATCTGGATTGCCGAGAAGCTCAAGGGCTAGGCTAAACTTCACCCTATAACCGTCATTAGTCTTTCTACAAAGGTGAACCCATGAGTTCGTCCACCCCAACCAACACTTCGAAGCTGGATCGCATCCTCGCCGACAACCAGCGCGACAAGGAAATGGGCTACCGCGACAAGGCCCTGAAAATGTATCCGCACGTCTGTGGCCGCTGCGCCCGTGAGTTCTCCGGCAAGCGCCTGAGCGAACTGACCGTGCACCACCGCGACCACAACCACGACAACAACCCGCAGGACGGCTCGAACTGGGAGCTGTTGTGCCTGTACTGCCACGATAACGAACACTCGCGTTATACCGACCAGCAGTATTTCGACGAAGGTTCGCTGAGCACGCCAAAAATCGCCAAGGCCACGCACAACCCGTTTGCGGCGTTGGCGGGGTTGATGAAGAAAGAAGACTGATATCTTCAGCGCCTGAACCGGCCCCTTCGCGAGCAAGCCCGCTCCCACAGTTGTTCTGCCATGACCACAAATTAGTGTTCAACAGTGATCCCTGTGGGAGCGGGCTTGCTCGCGAAGGCGGCCTCAGGTACACCGCCAATCTGTGAACTGACCACTGCCACCCAATCCCCGTATAATCGCGCTTTTTTCCCGAAAGGCACCCCGCTCGTGGCAGACAAACGGTACAGCTGCATTGGTTTGTATAACCCCAAATCACCGGAGAACGTCGGTTCGGTGATGCGCGCCGCTGGCTGTTATGGCGTGGCGTCGGTGTTCTACACCGGCAAGCGCTATGAGCGCGCCGCCGACTTCGTCACCGATACCAAGCGCGTGCACTACGACATCCCGCTGATCGGCATCGACGACCTGAAAAAGATCCTGCCCCTCAATTGTGTGCCTGTCGCCGTGGAACTGGTCGAAGGCGCCCGCCCGTTGCCGGAATACACCCACCCGGATCGCGCGCTCTACATCTTCGGCCCGGAAGACGGATCGCTGGATAAAGAGATTCGCGACTGGTGCGAAGACGTGGTCTACATTCCGACCACCGGGTGCATGAACCTGGCTGCCACCGTCAACGTCGTGCTCTACGACCGTATGGCCAAGGGTCTCAATACCCGCTCGGGGCCAAAATTCCGCTGAATCGCCGCACCTCCGATTGAACAAGCTGCCCGTCCAGGCAGTCAGCTTAACTATCGATCACTGAAGCCTGGAGTCAGACCATGAGCGAACTCAAACGCGTCGAGCGTATCGAATCCACCCCGTTCCAGAGCCCTTCCGAGCAGAACGTGCAGGGCTGGGAACGCATCGGCTCCCTGGCCGGCGGCGTGGTGATGGTGGGCAAGGGCCTGCGTCGTGGCGGGATCTTTGGCCTGATCCAGGTGGCCATCGGCGGCGTGGCCATGGCGCGTGGCATTACCGGCCACAGCTCGGCGAAAAGCCTGCTGGAGAAAAGCCGTCAGGACATGAACAACGTGCGGGCGAAAATCCAGCGGGCGGCTGAAGAACTGAACCAGTTGAAGGCCAATGCCGAGGCGGCGACCAAAACTACCACCGTGACCGGCAATGATTCGTTGAAGTCGCCAAAAGCCGGGGTTTGATCCAAAGGTTTCGGTGAGGCTACTGGCCTCTTCGCGAGCAAGCCCGCTCCCACATTGGTTTTGTGTATGGCACAGATCAAATGTGGGAGCGGGCTTGCTCGCGAATGGCGCTGTTACTGAAGCAACTCGGTACTCAGTACCTTTGAAGAACCACCGATCACGCTCTCACTGAGCTGAACAAACGCCTGGGTATCGATATCCCCCAGCCGCATCGCCCCGTGCAACACGTCATCCAGCGAACGCTTGTTATGGGTTTTCAGGCGAATCTCTTGGTCCAGCTCCTGCAGCAACACCACCGCCCTGGTCACTTGCGCCGGGCCGATCTGCTCACCGCGTAGCGTGGTGACTTTCTGGCTGCTCCTGACCAGTTTGCCGTGCAGGTTTTCGTAGCGCTCATCGCTCATGCCGCCGGCCCGGCGCACCAGTTCGATGGCGTAATACTCGGCAAAGCCTTCGCCAATCCAGTCACTGCGCTGCGTGCCGTTGATCCGCCCGAACACCTGGGCCAATTCACGAACCAAGGCACTGGTACCGCTTTCGCTGACCAACGGCAGGTGACTGTTGAGGTAGATCGACTCGTGCGCCGACTGACTGCCGCGCCACATCGGATCATTGGCCCCGACGATCAGCAGCTTGCCAGGGTGTCGCGGATACAGCGCCTGCACTTGCGGCCAGACGAAAGTCAGCAGCGTCAGCACATCCATACGGCGCATACCCTGCCCCAGCGGCGAGGCGACGGTAACTTCAGTCTCGCCCAGACGGGTACGGCGGCTGCCAAGCTGGCCGGCGAGCATCCAGCCCGTGGGCCGGTCGAACAGTCTGGAAGGGTTATCGATACGGAATTTGTTCTGGCCAATCCGTGGCCAGGCGGTTTCAACGCTTTTCCAGCCACCGGGCAGCTCGAATACAAGACGAGAAACCAGTTCGATGCCGTCCTGTTGATCGAGTCTGGCGGCGGGCACCAGATTGTCGCCGCGTATCAACGCCCAGTTTGGCGTCATGCGCGTGTCGAAGCTGCCGTTCTTGCGTCCATGACTGATATTCACGCGATAGGTCAGGCTGGCCTTGTCAGCAGACGGACGCCAGACACCACGCGCCGTTTTGCCGGAGGTCAGCTGCCATTGGCCGTCGGCCTTGAAATCGCTGTAGTGGCTGCCATCACCGAGGTCGAAATCCAGGCTGCGTACCGCCGAGCCCTGGGCGAGCGTCAGGCGGACTTCGGCCTGATCACTCTGCGGCAACAGGCGCACGTGATAATCCAGATCGACCTTGTTCGCGGCCCACACGGGCGAATTCATAGCCAGTAATCCAACGACCCACGCCTGCCGCCATCCCACAGCCATACACACTCCTGATGTGGCGAGCGAGCTTGCTCGCACTGGGCCGCATAGCGGCCCCAAATCCTTGTTATCACTACCGACGTTGTGAGTGCTACGCACTGGTGCGCCAGCCCGGTCAAGCGGGACGGTGCGGTGTTCCGACAAGCTCCCTCACCACAAAAAAGCGATGAGCCTTAACCCGCGCGGAAAATCAGATGATCTTCCCAATCGTCTTCCGGCACGCTGCCTTCGGCCAGCATGCGCCCGGACTGTGAGATCCGCTCGTGATGCACGGCATCGCGATCACCGCACACCAGGTGATGCCACAACGGCAAGTCCTTGCCTTCGCTGACCAGGCGATAGCCGCAGGTCGGCGGCAGCCATTTGAATTCGTCGGCCTTGCCCGGCGTAAGCTGGATGCAGTCCGGAACAGAATCACGACGGTTAGGATAGTCCGTGCACTGGCAGGTTTTCAGGTCCAGCAATTTGCAGGCAATGCGCGTGTAATAGACGCTGTTGTCGTCTTCGTCCTCAAGCTTTTGCAGGCAGCACAATCCACAGCCGTCGCACAGCGACTCCCATTCCTCCTGATCGAGTTGATCGAGGGTTTTGCGTATCCAGAACGGTTCTACTTTGGCGGCCATGGTTCGAGCATCGACATCAGGTGGTGAAAAGGCCGCCAGTCTAGTACCCGAAGCCCCGTGGGCCAAGCATTGGCGACTGTCGGTAGAACGGGCTTGTCAGTTTTTGCGCTGCCAAGTAGCTTTGCCAATCGCAAGGAGCCCTACCCGCGTGCCATTAACGCTCAACCGCGTTGCATTACGGTGAACTGCCACGGCTCTCGAAAAACCTCACGGCCCAGCTCAACTGCGCCCGCAGGTTTCGGACGACCCTCACTTTCAAACCTAGCAAGGAATCTCTTGATGAGTGCCAACCCACGCGTTGCCGATTACGCCATTCACCCTCAGTTCACCGACCGCTGGTCGCCCCGCGCCTTCACTGGCGAAACGATTCCAGAGGAAACCCTGCTGAGCTTCTTCGAAGCCGCACGCTGGGCACCCTCGGCTTACAACTCGCAGCCTTGGCGTTTTCTTTACGCACGTCGCGATACGCCGAACTGGGAGCGTTACCTGGGGCTGTTGAACGAATTCAACCGCAGCTGGGCGCAACACGCTTCGGCCCTGGTGATCGTGATTTCGAAAACCACCTTCGCCGTACCCGGCGCCACCGAAGAAACCCCGGCCCTGTGGCACACTTTCGACACCGGTTCCGCCTGGGGCCACCTGGCCTTGCAAGCGAGCCTGAGCGGCTGGCACACCCACGGCATGGCCGGCTTCGACCAGGAACTGACCCGCAAGGAGCTGAACATTCCTGAAGGCTACGCCCTGCACGCCGCCGTCGCAGTAGGTAAGCTGGGGGACAAGGCTAGCCTGGCGGATTACCTGCAAGCCCGTGAAGAACCAAGCCCGCGTCGTCCGTTGAGCGAGTTGGCGGCTGAAGGCGACTTCACCCTCTAAGCCACTGCACAGACCAATGTGGGAGCGGGCTTGCTCGCGAATGCGGTGTATCAGTCACTAAATTGTCGACTGACACTGCGTATTCGCGAGCAAGCCCGCTCCCACACTTTCTGATTGCGGTGAATCAATACCCGCGATCGAAATCCACTTCCCCGCGCAACGCCTCTCCCGCCTGATACGCCCGCAGGTTCTCGACAAACAGCTTCACCATCATCGACGGCGAAGTCGGTGCCGAGCTGTGGCCGGTCAGCAGCAGACCCCAGGCCGTCCAGAATGGATGACGCTGGGGCAATGGCTCCTGACGGCACACGTCGATCACCGCGCCCGCCAGATGCCCTTCTTTCAAGGCGTCCACCAGATCCGCATCGACCACCGCGACACCGCGCCCGGCGTTGATGAACAATCCGGTCGGCTTGAATTGCTTGAACAGCGCCGCGTCGTAGATATCGTGGGTTTCCGGTGTGTTCGGCAGCAGATTGACCACGTAATCGACTTCACCGACCAGCCGCGGCAGATCCGCCAGTGAACCGACTTCGATAAACGGTGCCTGCTCCCGCGCGCTGCTGGCAACGCCATACAGCTCGACGCCGAACGGCACGAGGAACTGCGCGACACTTTGACCGATGTCACCCGTGCCGACGATCAACACCTTACGCCCGGCCAGGCTCTGGCCCTGGCGGCTGTCCCATTTGCGCTCGACCTGGCTGACCAGCCGTGCCAGCACTTCACGTTCGTGACCGAGCATATACGTGAGCACGTACTCGGCCATGACCTGTCCGAAGATGCCGACGGCACGCGTCAGCCGATAGTGCCGCGGCAAACCGTCGGCCAGCAGCGGCGTAATGCCGGCCCAGGTCGATTGCAGCCATTGTGGTTGATGGCCCTGGCGCAACAGAGTCGCCAGCAAATCAGGCTGGCCCAGCCACACCGGACAATCGGCGGCCTGACTGGCCAGTTCGGCGGAATCACCGCTGGTCAGCACCTCCAGATCCGGCGCCGCCTCGCGCAATAGTTGGGCGTACACGGGGTGGTCGTGTTCAGCAATCAGGACGCGCATGCTTCAAACCTTTCAAAAACGGTGCAGACGGCCGCGACAGAGCGGTGCTCCGTCGATGCTGCCGTCGCTAAAATCAATCAGTGTTTCACAACCACTCTGAACAGAGCCTGTCTGCCGCTCAAACCGGATCGTTGCGACGCAACAATTCTTCCGGCAAGTGCTCGATGTACTCGTCTTCGGCAGGTGGCATTTGCAGGTGATAACCCTGTTTTTCGAGGTTTTCCAGCACGACCGTGATGTCCTCGCGCGACAGTTTTCGCTCAGGACTCAGCACCAGGTCGAACGCGTGGATGGCCTTGCCAAAGGCTGCCATCAGGGCATCCGGCACACGCTCCAGAGCATCGCTCTTGAGCACGTACAGGTACATTTCGTTTTTCTTCGAGCTGCGGTAGATGGAGCAAATACGTTTCAAGGCTGTTCTCCGGCGGTGGCCAGGCTGTCGAGCAGCGCCTGGCCCATCAATTCGCGGCGCCAGCCACGCAGCGAATCAGGCAATTGGTAGGGACCATTGGGGAAGCCGCTCTTGAGCAGCGCTTCCAGGTTTTTCTTGCGCAGCATCAGTTCCGGCGCGATGTTCAGGCGCTCGGCCTCGGCCTGGCCGATGGCTTTCAGCTGTTTGAGCAATGCGGCGGCATCCACCGGCAGCGGCTCCGGAACGGCTGGCGGCCATTGATCAGGCGACACACTGCCAGAGCGCTTGATCAGATCAAGCAGAAACTCGCCGTCCTGACGCACGGTACGCGGGTGCATGTCTTCGATTTTCGCCAGAGCGCCGAGGTTATCCGGTTGCGTACGCGCCAGCGGCCACAACGAGTGCTCGCGGATGATCCGGTTGCGCGGCAGGTCACGGGCCCGGGCTTCCTTTTCGCGCCAGGCGCAGAGCTCACGCAAAACGGCGAGTTGGGCGCGGGACAGCTTCCAGGCCAGCTTGGCTTCGCGATAGACCTCGTACGGGTCAATCTCGCGGCGCAGGTTGGCCACCAGTTCGGCGCCGTCTTCCAGGACCCAGGCGTTTTTCTCGTCAGACAGCTTTGGACGCAGTTTTACGAAGACTTCAGCCAAGTGCACGGCATCTTCGGCGGCATAGCTGACCTGAGTTTCGGAAAGCGGACGTTGCAGCCAGTCGGAACGGGTTTCACCCTTGGGCAGGTCAATGCCGAGCACTTCCTGCACCAGCCGTGAATAGCCCATGGAAAAACCGAGGTTCAGGTAAGCGGCAGCCAGTTGCGTATCGAACAGCGGAGCCGGCAGGCTGCCGGTCAGGCGTAGCAGGACTTCGAGGTCTTCGCTGCACGCGTGGACAACTTTGACCACGGCGGTGTTTTCCAGCAGCGCGGCGAATGGTTGCCAGTTGTCGATGGTCAGCGGGTCAATCAGGTAGGCGCGTTCGCCATCGCCGACCTGCAGCAGGCCCGCGATCGGATAGAAGGTGTCGACCCGCATGAATTCGGTGTCGAGGGCAACGAACGGCAATTGCTGCCACTCGGCACAAAACCGTCCGAGGCTATCGTTGTCGCGAATCCAGTGAATATCGATGGCCACACGGCTCTCCCTTGAAGAATGGCGCGCAGTATATATCGCCCCCGGCGATTTCCGCGCATCCACTGAACAAGAGCGTTAGCGAAAATTACTGCGTGACATAAAGAATAGTCCGACAAAGTCGGGCTAGCTGGTCTTACCCAGCACGTAGACCCGCATCCGCGCACAACCGGGCAAAAAGTCCTGATGGCTGAGCAAACGGAAACCCGCCTGCCTGAACTCGCTTTCCACCTCGGCCTTGCTCGGTAACGGCTGGGCCGGAACACCCTCCACACCCGGACGCGCGCCCCTGAAACGACCGTCGAGGCGCACCGCGACAATCACCGTATCGCGACTGACCCGGTAAAACTCGCCAAGCATCGCCAGACGATGTTCTGAGAGGGTGAGGTGCTGAAACAGTTGCATGCAAAAAATGCAGTCAACCGCGTTCTCCGACAAGCCAATCGTGAACGCGGAGCTTTGAAAGGTCTTTATCCGCTTCAACAAACTCTGCGGGTGATGTGTGCGGGCATGATCGAGGATGTCTTGAGACGGATCCGTCGCGAGGATCACCCGATTCGCATGCTCGGCCAACACCGACCAGAAACGCCCCACACCGCAGGCCACATCAAGGATCAGACCGGGCTCGCCGGCGACGTTGAGCGCATTACGCACCAGACGCTCTTCACGCCAGAGCGTCAGACGCCCGGCCAGGCCCGGCGCTTGCGGCTGTTGGCAGACGCGCGCGTGCTCCTGGTCGTAGCGCCGGGCAATCTCAAGCTCGATGGCGGATGGGGGCTGAGCGGACATGTGCATTGGCTCTTGATGAAAGTTCTACAGGCCGCAGGTCGGCGGCCGCCGCGTGAAACAAAATCGGGGCACTCAATCTTTGGCCAACACGCGGTCGACCACTGGACCACGACATCCGGCAAACATGTCCAGATCCTGGTTGTAGACCTTGCTGTTGACCTCCAGCAGCCCAAGCATCGAATGAAACAGGTTGTCCTGGCTCAAGGGCTTTTCACGACTCTGTTGCAGGCAATGCGTATCTACCGCAAACGATTTTTTATAGCTGTCGGAGAACCAGGCAAACATGGCTACATGCTTTTGCTGCTCCGGGGCCAGCATGTAAGGCGTGCCGTGGAGGAACAAGTTGTATTCACCCAGGGACTCGCCGTGGTCCGACAGATACAGCATCGCGGTATCCACTTTGTCCTGTTTACTGCGCAACAGATCGATCAGGGTCGACAGCACATGGTCGGTATACACCAGGGTGTTGTCGTAGCCGTTGACGATACTTTCACGACTGCAATTGTTCAGGGCGTTACTCTCGCAAACCGGGGTGAAGCGTTCGAATTCTTTCGGATAACGCTTGAAGTACTCCGGCCCGTGGCTGCCCATCTGGTGCAATACCAATACCGTGTCCTTGTCCAGGGTATCGATGAAATGTTGCAGTCCTTGCAGCAGGATTTCGTCGCGGCATTCACTGTTGGCACACAGCGCCGGATCCTTCAGATTGCTGACGTCCTGAATAGTGACGCGATCGCAGGTACCTTTGCAGCCTGACTGGTTGTCACGCCAGATCACGTCGATACCCGCACGCTTGAGCACATCCAGCAGGCCTTCTTCGTTCTTGGCCTTGCTGGCGTTGTAGTCCTTGCGCCCCATATTGGAGAACATGCAAGGCACCGATACGGCGGTTTCAGTACCGCAGGAATGCACATCGGTGAAGGCGATCAGGCCGTCTTCCTTACTCAGTTTCGGAGTGGTGTCACGGCTGTAGCCAAGGATGCCGAAGTTCTCTGCCCGGGCACTTTCACCGACGACAAGTACCGTCAGGGATTTGCGGCTGTGAGTTTGCCAGGCCGGATTGCGCTGGGCATCTTCACCGATTTTGACAAAGGGTTGCTGTGCCGTTGCTACTTTCTCGCGCAAGAAACCAACCGAGGCACCGATGTAGTTGCTTGGCACCACCATCAGGCGCAACTCGTGGTGATTGCGAAACAGCGAGGACAGGCCTTGATAGTTAACCAGTGCAACACCACCAATGACCGCTGCCGAGGCAAAAGTCACCAGAACTTTACTGAGTAGTTCACGGTGCCAACGACGATAATCAATCGGTGTCTTCCACAACAGCCAAGACGGTAAAACGCCGAGCAGCACAATATAAACAAACAACTTGAGCGACAGTAAGTCGCGCACTTCCGTAGCATTGGTTTCAGCGAAGTTACGCAACATGCCGGTGTCGATCAGAACACCATACTGGCTCATGAAATACGCCACGCCGGCACTGATCAGGAACAGCAGGGTCAGGACCGGCTTCAGCACCGGCCGGAATGCCAGCAGGGTCAGCACAATATTGAAGGCCGCGAAGATCATTGCCCCGAAGGCCACGCGCATGACGATGCCTTTGCCATCGGACGTGGTGATTTCGAACAGGTGCTGCCAGAGTACAAAATTGAAGCCAACTAACAAAAATGCGCTGGCAATCAGTGTCACCCATTCGGGGCGCACGGCTTTAATCTTAAGCATGAGATTCGGCGAGTCCTGAAAATAAGCGCCTTCGGCAAATGTGAAAATTTCATTTACCGAGGCAGCTCTAATTTTAGATAGCCAAGCATCAATTTTTTGTGAAAAAGAAGCCAACAATTAGTTGGCTTATAAAACCTGCCTGAAACGTTCAGACTATTTGAGAATGGTTCAGCCCTGATTCAGACTCGACTCAAGCCTGGTGCAAATACCAGCGCCAGTCCTGCTCACCGACTTCCCCCATGAATTGGCGATATTCGGCGCGTTTCACCGCCAGGTAGACGCCGAGGAATTCGCCGCCGAAGGCTTCTTTAGCCCAACTTGAACCTTCCAGCGATCGCAAGGTGGTCAGCCAGTCCGTCGGCAACAGTTTCGCGGCCTGGGCGTAACCATTGCCTTCCACCGGCGCACCAGGGTCGAGTTGCTCGCGGATACCGCGATGAATACCGGCCAGAATCGCCGCAGCCGCCAGATAAGGATTGGCATCTGCGCCACAAATTCGATGCTCGATGTGCCGGGAATACGCCGGCCCGCCGGGTACGCGCAAGCTCACGGTGCGATTGTCCACGCCCCAGGTGGCCGCCAGGGGCGCATAACTGTTGGCCTGGAATCGACGGTAGGAGTTGGCGTTGGGGCAGAACAGCAACAGCGAATCGAGCAAGGTACTAAGCATGCCTGCGACGGCCTGCTTGAGCAGTGGCGTTCCATCCGGGGCTTCGCTGGCGAAGAGGTTGTTGCCGTCCTTGTCCGCCAGACTCACATGCATGTGCATCCCGGTGCCGGCAAGGTCATCGAAAGGCTTGGCCATAAAGCAGGCTGTCATGCCGTGCTTGTGCGCCACACCCTTGACCAGACGCTTGTAACGCACCGCTTCATCCATCGCCTGTAGCGCATCGGTGCGGTGTTCGAGGGTGATTTCCACTTGCCCCGGTGCGTATTCGGAAATTGCCGTGCGCGCCGGAATCCCCTGGAGCTTGCAGGCGCTGTAGAGATCGGCCAGGAACGGCTCGATCTGTTCAAGTTCGCGCAACCCATAGACCTGTGTTCCGCGCGGACGCCCGCCATCGACATCCCGTGCCGGTTGAGGCCGGCCGTTGCTGTCGCGTTGCTGATCCAGCAGGTAGAACTCCAATTCCGCCGCCATGACCGGGTAATAACCGTCAGCCTGCAGACCTTCGATCACTTTCGCCAGCAAATGCCGGGGATCGGCAATGGTGGCGGGCATTCCTTCCGTCGGATGCATGCTGACTTGCACGGCCGCGGTCGGTATCAGACGCCAGGGCATGCGGGTGAGACTGCCGCTGATCGGGTAGGCGCGGCAGTCGATATCACCGACATCCCAGACCAGACCGGAGTTTTCCACGTCATCGCCGTTGATGGTCAGACCGAGGATGGTGCTTGGCAACGGCCGCCCGCTTTCATAAACCGCCAGCAACTCGTCACGATGCAGCAGCTTGCCCCGGGGCACACCGTTGTTGTCGAGGATGAACAGCTCGAACATTTCAATGTCCGGGTTCTGCTCCAGAAAGGTCAGGGCTTCTTGCTTGGTGGCAAACGAGGTCGTGGCACAACTCATGGGAACTCTCTTTTTCCGTGTCAGGCGGGTACGCAAAAGCACCCGCACTTAAATCCCGGCATCAACCGGAATATGTAGGAACAATCAGCGGAAAAAGCAGGAATCCGGCGGGCGCGCATGGCGGCAATGCCACAGCGCCCAGAAGGCCAGTTCAGAAGGTAGTGCAGAGAGGTTTGGCGCGGTGGCAGGCGTGAATCGACGACCAAGGCTCGACGCACGGGCGTCGGTGGATGCCTTGAAGTGGATTGCGACTGGCCAACCGTCCATAGAGAGAACCGCAGAAAACAGATGACCCGCAGCGTCACACGACGGGTTGAGTCGTTAAATCGGGATTTGAAGAACTTTGGATGTCGCCTGGCTAAACATTTGGCTGTTCAATGGTGCCCCCTGTGGGAGCGACTTGTATTTAATTTCTCAATACCACGCCGGACTTTCTGATTTGCCGCCTCCAGGCCTCATGCGTCTAATCGGAACCCTACTGTTCAAGGTCCGATCATGGAAAGCACCCGAGTCACTTCCCGCCCTGCCCTCTGGTTCATGTTCAGCATTGTCCTGGTTGCCCTGAATCTGCGCCCGTCCATGGCCGCTGTCGGACCTTTGCTCTCGGCGATTCGCGTCGACATCCCGCTGAGCTTCAGCCTGGCTTCACTGCTGACCATGTTGCCGGTCATGGCCATGGGACTGGCGATGTTTGTCGGCCTGCGCGTCAGCCAGCGACTCGGCGATCAGCACACGGTGGTGTTCTCGTTGCTGATCATCGGCGCGGCCACGGTTTCGCGGTTGTTCCTTGATTCAGCAGCGGAGTTGATCCTCAGCGCGGTGCTGGCAGGTATCGGGATCGCCCTGATCCAGGCCCTGATGCCAGCGTTGATCAAATCCCGATTCAGCGACCACGTTGCCCTGTGCATGGGGCTCTACGTCACGTCGATCATGGGCGGTGCCGCCATTGCTGCTTCCTTTGCACCGCTGGTGATGCAGGGCACCGGCAGCTGGCGTATGGGCCTGGCGATCTGGGCCGTTCTCACCGTGCTGGCATTGCTGTTCTGGTGCACCCAACGCGCGGGGATGCCGACACTGGATTCAAAGACATCCAGCAACGTTTCGTTCTTCGCCAATTCCCGCGCGTGGTTACTCGCGATCTTCTTTGGCCTGGGCACTGCGTCCTACACCTGTGTTCTGGCCTGGCTGGCGCCGTACTACGTGGAAAAGGGCTGGAGCGAACAGCACGCCGGGTTGCTGCTCGGATTTCTGACCGCCATGGAAGTGCTGTCGGGGCTGCTGACCCCCGTCATCGCCAATCGCAACCGCGACCGCCGCGTCGTGCTGATGGTATTGCTGGCGCTGATCATCGCCGGTTTCAGCGGACTGATTCTGAGCCCGCAGCATTTGAGCCTGATGTGGCCATGCCTGCTGGGGCTGGGCATTGGCGGCCTGTTCCCGATGAGCCTGATTGTATCGCTGGATCACCTGGACAATCCCTTGCGCGCCGGTGGCCTGACTGCGTTCGTTCAAGGCATCGGCTACCTGATTGCCGGCCTGTCGCCGCTGCTGGCCGGGATAATCCGCGACCAGCTCGGCAGCTTCGAATGGGCCTGGTGGTCGCTGACGGCGGTCATGGCGCTAATGATGTTGATGGTTTTGCGCTTCAACCCAAGGCACTACACCCGACACATCCACTGACCCGGAGCCTGCCATGAAAACCACCGGTTTCGCCGTCGCTCACGCCAGCATGCTGCTTTGGGCCTTGTTGATCGCCGCGTCGTTTTCCGCGGCAGCGCAAGTCAGCCAGGCCATCGATCCGATCCTGCTGACCGGTTTGCGCCTGCTGTTTTGCGCCGTGGTATTTCTGCCGCTGTTACTGCTTAAAGGCGATGTCGTCATGACCGCGCGCGGGCTGCTCGGTCATGCCGTGCTCGGCCTGCTGCTGGCGTTGTACTTCGGCTCGCTGTTCGAAGCATTGCGCTACACCTCGGCCGTCAACACCGGGACGATGTTCACGCTGGTGCCGCTGATGACCCTGGCGTTCGAAGCCGTGCTGACACCTGACAGCCGCCTGAAACAACGGATTGTGCCGATGCTGCTTGCCGCTGCCGGGGCGGTCTTGCTGATCATGAAGGGCACCGGCCCCGGCGAGTTGCCATCGCCGTACGCATTGACGGTGTACGGCATCGGATGCCTGGCGATGGCACTCTACGCCCCCCTCAGCCAACGCCTGAAAGCCAATAGCCTCAAGGGGCGCGGGCCGGTGACCATGACGTTTTGGAACATGCTGTTCGGTGCGCTGTTTCTGCTGGTGTTCTGTGGATTCAGTGGCGGTTGGCGCTCAGCATCATTACTGACGCTCAACGACTTCTATTGGCTGTTGTACCTGGCTGTGTTCGCCACGCTGGCGACGTTCTGGCTGCTGCATCGGGCCATCGGTGTGATCGCGCCTTCCTCGGTGATTTCCTACATCTACCTGAGCACGCTGTTCATCACCCTGTTTCACTGGCTTTGGGGGCGCCAGATGCCTCTGCCGCTGGAGTTGGCCGGTGCGGTACTGGTGGGCATCGGCATGTTCGCGCTGCTGATGTCCAGCCGCCGTACAGTGTCGCCGGTAGTCCAGAGCTGACTCGGCCCTGGGAGAAACCTCCTGCAAATCATTCTCCATGCGCCCTCGTTCCGCTAGGATCATTCGCTCACACTTGCGCACAGTCAGCGCAAGGGGCCAGCGAGACAGAACGGATGCTGAACAGTAATTCGCTTAGAAAACTCGATATGCAGGACCTCATGGTGTTCGTCGCCGTGTATGAGCAAAACAGCGTCACCGGCGTATCCGAGAGGCTTTGCGTCAGCCAGTCAACGGTGAGTTACTGCCTGAAAAAACTGCGTTCCAGTTTCGCGGACGAACTGTTCATCAATACCCGTACCGGCGGCATGCAGCCCACCCGCAAGGCCGGCACGATGTACCCTCACGCGCTGAAAATCCTGGAAAGCATCAACCTGTGCCACGCCGGCTCCCTCGCATTCGACCCAGGCCTGCAACCTGTGACCTTCAACATCTGCGCACCGGAATACTTCGAACAGTTGATTCTTCCGCGCTTGTTGAAAACCTTCGACCTCGCCGATCTTCCGGTGATGGTCAATGTGTTCAAATTCGAAGCGGACATCCCTGCCGAAGCGTTGCGCGACGGCAGCCTCGACCTGGTGATGTGCTTCGGCCCGAACTTTCATCGCAGCCACGTCGATTTCAAATCCCGGACGCTGCTCGAAGACGATCTGGTCTGTGTTTTCGATAAACGCGCCACGCCGGCGGAACCACGCCTGAGCCTGCAAACCTATGCCGAACGTCGACACGTGTTCCCGACACCCTGGACGTCTGCCACCAACATGGTCGACGGCTGGCTTGCGCAACAGGCAAGACAACGCCAGATTATTGCGCGCGCCAACAGCTACAGTGCAGCGCTGAAGCTGATCACCGGCACCGACTATGCCCTGACCCTGCCGCGCCGTATCCAGCAACTACTGGCCAGCGCGGACACCTTCAATTACTGCGAAGCACCCGAAGGCTTGCCGGGTTTCACCCTCGATATGCAGTGGAGCCAAGGCGTTGATCAGGACAGCGCCAACACCTGGCTACGAGAGCAAGTGATTCAGGCCTGCGCCGAGCAGGAAACGGCCTGATACTCAGTTGTTGATGGCGGTCTTGCTGTAGGAATCGCGATCGATGTCGAGAATCTCCACGCACAACTGGACTTCAACGCCGCTCGGCCACTCACACAGGTCCTGCACCACCGCCAGCAGGCTTTCAGACAGCTGCTGCTTGATCTGTGCGGATCGACCACTCAACAACGCCAGCTTCACATGCACGAACGCCCGATCAGCCAATGCCGTACCGACCTTGAACGTCTCGACCTTGACTGCGCGGCTCTTGATGTCGAATTCGGCAGCAAACTGACCGGAGGCCACCAACGTATTGTTCAAACGCATCAATGCCACATCGGCATTCAGATCAGTCAGGTTTACGGTGTATTCCATGTGCAGGTGAGGCATGAACGGGTTCCTGGAAGTGGATGGACAGGTCGTACATATAACACAGCGCCGCCAGTCTCATTCGGGCAGCGGCAAAACGGCGCGCTCACTCATGAACGCTTCCAGGCGCGAGCGTAACCAGCGCTCGGCGGGATCGGTATCGACATGACTGAGCCAGACCATGGACAGGTCCAGGGTGGGTGTCTTGATCGGAAAGGGTTCTTTGAACAGCATTCCCGATGCAGCCATCGCCTCGGCGGTGTAGTCCGGCAGGCTGGCAATCAAGTCCGTCCCGGCGAGCAGTGCCGGCAATGAACTGTATTGCGGAACCGAGAGCACCACCTGGCGCGTGCGGCCGATTTCCGCCAGCCACTCGTCGGCATAACCGCTGACGTTGGCGGTATGGGACACCAGCACGTGCGGTCGCGCGCAATATTCATCGAGGGTCAGCAGAGTGTCGGAGGCATCGGCGCGCAAAATGCTGGGCTGGATATGCCGCAACAACTTTCGCTTGGCATTGGCCGGCAAGCCACGGGTCTGGCTGATACCTACAGTGATATCGCCGGACGCCAGCAAGTCGGGAATCCGCCAGTAATCGACATGTTGCACCACAAACACCACGTTGGGCGCTTCCTGGCGCAGGGTTCGCAGCAACGGCGGCAACAGGCCAAACTCGACATCGTCGGACAACCCGATGCGGAACGTCATCGTGCTGCTGGCCGGGTCGAAATCATGGGTCAGGCTCAAGGCCACGGACAAGGAGTCCAGCGCCGGCGACAAGTGCTTGATGATCTCCTCTGCCCGCGCTGTCGGCTCCATGCGATGTCCAACGCGTATGAACAGCGGATCATTGAACATCGCACGCAAGCGGTTGAGGGCGGAGCTGATGGTCGGCTGACCGAGAAACAGCTTCTCCGCCACCCGAGTGACATTACGCTCAAGCATCAATGTTTCGAATACCACCATCAGGTTGATATCCGCCTTGCGAAGTTCGTTGCGATTCATCCACTGCCCCCGATCCCCAAATCTGCTGACAGTTTAGGTAGCTGGCACGACTGCCGTCCATCCAACTCAAGTTCAACAGCCTGATGCCGTTCACGTTTAAGAAAAATGCTGTTCAACGCTTCGTCTTACAACCCCTTCCTTTTTACCTGGAACCCCTGGCAGGCAGCCCGTTAGTCCCTAAGCTCAGCGACGAACAGGGAAAACCACCCTATTCATCCAAAACTTGCGCAATCAAAAGGAGCGGCACCATGGCCAGAGACAAAGCCAAAGACGACAAGCATTTCAATTGCACCCAGGCCCACGAAGCCGACTACGTCGCCAGCCTGTACCCACACGCCAGGGAAGAGGTCAAAACATTCCTCAACTCGGCCTGCAAGGACAAATCCCTGCACAACTCCACCCACAAGGATGTCTACGAACTGATCAAGAGAAAACTGGGCCATTCCCAGCCGTAAGGCGGGTTGAAATGAAGCTGCTCTGAACGAGCAGCTTCCCCTCCCTCAATCTAGATTTCCTTGATCGGGGTCTGATCGCAGGTCCCTTTGATCAAACTGATTGCGTGCACGCAATCGGCCTTGTTGACATAAGCCTCCCCGCTGGCAATCGTTTCATGATTCCCCGCCCTCAACCGCCACCGCCATTGGCCCTTGCCAGTCAGGACGGTGCCGCGGATTTGCCTGTAAATCTCAAAATACATTGCTCGCTCCTTGCGATTGCTGGTGACTGCAGATCAGTGGCCTGCGAAACCAGAGTAGAGGAGGAATTTCCGGGGCGATTGTTTTCAGTGTCAGAGGATATTTCGCAACGGAGACCCTGATTGACTGGGCGCCCAATGGATCCGGGGACAGGTAAATAGAGTGACCTGGACAGGTAATTTTTCCTGGGAACAGGCTTATTTTTCCGACTTCGATGCGATGCCTGATCCGACAAAGTTTCAGATACAGGGGCAAGATACCGGCACCGATAGACCACTGGAAAAAGCATCAGAAACGAAAAAGCCCCGCAGCTTTTCAGCTACGGGGCTTTTTCCATGTAATGGCGGAGAGATAGGGATTCGAACCCTAGGTACCGGTGAAGGTACAACGGATTTCGAATCCGTCCCATTCGGCCACTCTGGCATCTCTCCAACGGCGCGCATCATAACAACACTTTCGCAGGAAGCGAACCCCCTAAGCGAAATATTTCTGTGCTTTCAGATGCTTGCGTCGATTAAAGCGGTACGCCCAGACGATTGGCAACTTCTTCGTAAGCTTCGATGACGTCACCGAGGCCCTGACGGAAGCGGTCCTTGTCCATTTTCTTGCCGGTGGCCTTGTCCCACAGACGGCAGCCGTCCGGGCTGAATTCGTCGCCCAGCACGATGGAACCATCGTGGAACACACCAAATTCCAGCTTGAAGTCGACCAGCAGCAGGCCAGCGTCGTCGAACAGCTTGCTCAGGACTTCGTTGACCTTGAGCGACAGTTCTTTCATGCGAACCAGCTGCTCGGCGGTACCCCAACCAAATGCCACGACGTGGGATTCGTTGATGAACGGGTCGCCCTTGGCGTCGTCCTTCAGGAACAGTTCGAAGGTGTAAGGGTTGAGCTTCATGCCTTCTTCGACACCCAGGCGCTTGACCAGGCTGCCCGCGGCGTAGTTACGCACAACGCACTCGACCGGAATCATGTCGAGCTTCTTCACCAGGCATTCGTTGTCGCCCAGCAATTTGTCGAACTGGGTCGGCACGCCAGCGGCTTCGAGTTTCTGCATGATGAAGGCGTTGAACTTGTTGTTCACCATGCCTTTGCGGTCGAGCTGCTCAATACGCTTGCCGTCGAACGCCGAAGTGTCGTTGCGAAACAGCAGGATCAAACGGTTAGCGTCGTCGGTCTTGTAAACCGATTTGGCTTTGCCGCGGTAGAGTTCTTCACGTTTTTCCATGATGGGCTCCGCTTGCTAAGTAGATGGGCTAGGCGATGTGGCGCCAGTCGAGCCCTGAATCTTGATCGGCCAGTTGCAGCCAGTCCGGGTCGCACCCGAGGGTGTCGACAAAACATTGCCGGGCCAGCTGCGGCAGGTTGTTCTTGCTGCTCAGATGGGCCAGGACCAGGTGTTGCAGGTCTTTCCAGCCCAACTCGGCCACCAGGAATGCCGCCTGATGGTTATTCAAATGTCCCAGTTCACCGCCCACCCGCTGCTTGAGAAAGTACGGGTAATGACCGCGAGCCAGCATGTCACGACAGTGATTGGACTCGATCATCAACGCATCGAGGTCCCGATAGCCGTCCAACACCTTGTCACAATATGAGCCCAGGTCGGTCAACAGGCCAAAGCGCCGCTCACCGTCACTGAAAACATATTGCGTCGGTTCTTGTGCATCGTGGGCCACGGCAATGACACCAACGCTCAAGTCGCCGATTTGCAGCTGTTCGCCGCCAGCCAGAAAGCCTGCGGGTTCAATCGGTTTGCGCATCCCGCGCAAGGTCCCGCGACTGAGGTAGACAGGCAGATTGTAGCGCCGAGACAGCAAACCCACGCCATGCACGTGGTCGGCATGTTCGTGGGTCACGAGTATCGCACTCAGCTGCGCAGGGTTCACACCCAGGCGCAGCAGGCGTTTTTCGGTTTCCCGCAGGGAAAAACCACAATCCACCAGCACGTACGTATCAGCGCTGGCTATCAGCGTGCCGTTCCCTTGACTACCGCTGCCGAGAACGGCGAAACGCATAGGATCAGCCCAGGTTGTCCTGAATCTTGCTCAACACTTTACGCGCCACGTCTGCCGGCGCCACGGTGTTGATGTTTTTCTCGACGGTGACCTGGACGTTCTCGCCAACCTTGCTCAGGCGAACCTGATAACGCTCGGCGCGGGCGTCAAGCTCTTCCTTGCTCGGCGCGCTGCCGAACAGACTGCTGAAGAAGCCCGGCTTGTCGTCTTTCTTCTCGGCTTTTTCGGCCAGGTTGATGTAGTACAGACCCAGACTGCGGTTGATGTCTTCAACGCGCCATTCGCCTTGTTCCAGCGCACGACCGACGCTCGACCAGGCACGATCCAGGTCGGTACCGACGTTCAGCACAGGGTTGCCGCTGCCGTCTTCACTCAGGCTGACACGACTAGGCGCGTCAAAATCACGCGAAGCCAGCATCGAGACCGAACCGCCCTTCTCCGAGATACGGCTCATGCTCGCGAGCATGTCGTCGACCAGTGCCGCGTCCAGGCCAGTGTTGACCGAACGGTTGGTGAAAGCCACGTCAGCTGTACTGCCGGCAGGACGCTCGGCGCTGACCACATAGACTTCACTGGTGTTGCGCTGCACGCCCGGCTCGATGCGCACCCGTACGCGGGTTTCGCTGTCCGTGCTGACGCCGGCCGCGCTCAGGCGCTTGGCCATGGTCGCAGACAGTTCATCGGAATGCTGCCAGGTCGTGGTGAATTCGCCGGTTTGCGGACGCTGTTCATCCAGACGGAAACCGTTGTCCTGGAAGAACTGAACGGCCACAGGCCAGACTTCAGCCGGCGGGTTCTGCGCCAGGATGGAGCTGGAGCCACCGCTCTTCTGCAGGGAGTAGGCACTGGCGTCGGCAGCCGCCGTCAGCGGCTGCGGCCGGGGAACGACGTATTCGCCCTTGGCGGTGTCATCGGCCACGTTGCGCGGGATCGGCAACAGCGGATCCAGACGCTTGGCGGTACGGACATCCGGTGGCATTTGCATCGGTGCAGTCTGTTGCGCTTCCAGGTAATCGCTACCACGGTCACGGAAATAACCTTCCGGGCCCCAGATCCATCCGCAGCCACTGGTGCTGGAGATAATCAAGGCAAGTGCGGAAAGTCCGGCCATTCGCTTCATGCGTTGTACTTCCTCAATTAAACCAGGACGCTGCACTGGCGCAGGGCCGTGCGGAGCGTTTCGTGACAAGGTGCGCTCAGCCAGGTCAACGGCAGGCGAATGCCTTCGTGCATCAGGCCCATTTCAACCAAAGCCCACTTCACCGGAATCGGGTTGGCTTCGATGAACAGGTCCTTGTGCAGCGGCATCAGTTTTTCGTTGATTGCCCGCGCAGTCTCGGCATCACCCTTGAGGGCGGCCTCGCACAGATCGGCCATTTCACGTGGAGCAACGTTGGCGGTGACGGAGATATTGCCCTTGCCGCCCATCAGGATCAGCTCGACGGCGGTCGGATCATCGCCGGAAAGGACGATGAAGTCCTTGCTTACGCCATCGAGAATGGCTTTGGCGCGCTTGAGGTCGCCGGTCGCTTCCTTGATGCCGATGATGTTCGGCACGGTGGACAGGCGGATCACGGTTTCGGCCTGCATGTCGCAGGAGGTGCGGCCGGGAACGTTATAGAGAATCTGCGGGATGTCCACCGCTTCGGCGATGTGCTTGAAGTGCAGGTACAGGCCTTCCTGGGTCGGCTTGTTGTAGTACGGCACTACCAGCAGGCAGGCATCGGCGCCGGCTTCCTTGGCATTACGGGTCAATTCGACGGCTTCGCGGGTCGAGTTGGCGCCGGTACCGGCGATCACCGGAATGCGGCCATTGACCTGTTTGACTACCGCCTTGATGACGGCAATGTGTTCATCGACATCAAGGGTTGCCGATTCGCCGGTGGTGCCGACGGCGACAATGGCATGGGTGCCGTTTTCAAGGTGGAAGTCCACGAGTTTGCTGAGGCTGTCCCAGTCAAGACGACCCTGTGCATCCATGGGTGTGACCAGTGCCACCATACTGCCCGCAATCATGAAACCGCTCCTGCCGGAAAAAGAGAGCCGTAATGGTACTGGCGCCAAGATGCTTGCACAAGCGAAGTACTGTGCTGCCGCCATTCCCCTTGGCGCCGGTTTTCGCTACCCTTCAGACTTTGATCGGTACAGACAAGCTCGTCCGTCGGGTTTCAGCCTCCATTTTCGGCATCACAAGCCCTGTTCCAGCGTTGCCACCTCTCGCTCCCGCCCTGCCGGAGCACGTCGCAACCTGCCGCTCGGGGTTTTCTGAATTCGCATCCGCAGGCTCGCTCCCGGCAAAACACCCCTTCGACGTATCGACCGCTCATCGCTTTAGGAATGCTGCATGTCCACCCCCACAGTTCGCGAACAATTCCTTGTTATCAGTGCCCTCGGCGCCAACCCCATGGAGCTGACCAACGTCCTGTGCCGCGCCAGCCATGAAAACCGCTGCGCCGTGGTCACCTCTCGCCTGACCCGTCATGGCGAATGCAGTGCGCTGGTGCTGGAAATCTCCGGTAGCTGGGATGCCCTGGCACGCCTGGAAGGCAGCCTGCCAGTGCTGGCCAAGCGGCATGCGTTCACGGTCAACGTGGTGCGCAGCGCCGCCCTGGAAAACCGTCCCCAGGCCCTGCCGTACGTCGCTTATGTCAGCTCGGCCTACCGCTCGGACATCATCAACGAGCTGTGTCAGTTCTTCATGGACCACAATGTCGAACTGGAAAACCTGACCTGCGACACCTATCAGGCTCCGCAGACCGGCGGCACCATGCTCAATGCCACGTTTACCGTGACCTTGCCGCCTGGCGTGCAGATCAGCTGGCTGCGCGATCAGTTCCTGGATTTTGCCGACGCGCTGAACCTTGATGCCCTGATCGAACCCTGGCGCCCACAGAACCCAATGTAAGGAAGCTTTCATGGCCGTTGCCATCGACCAACCGGTTGCCGATTTCGAAGCCCCCGCCACCAACGGGCAGACCGTCAGCCTCGCCGGCCTGAAAGGCAAGCAGGTGGTGATCTACTTTTACCCCAAGGACAGCACGCCGGGTTGCACGACAGAGGGGCAAGGCTTTCGTGATCAGTATGCTGCGTTCAAGGCCGCCAATACCGAAGTGTTCGGCGTGTCTCGCGACAGCCTGAAATCCCACGAGAACTTCAAGTGCAAGCAAGAGTTCCCCTTTGAGCTGATCAGCGACAAGGACGAAGCCATCTGCCAGCTGTTCGACGTGATCAAGCTGAAAAAGCTCTACGGCAAGGAATACATGGGCGTGGATCGCAGCACGTTCCTGATCGACGACAAAGGCGTGCTGCGTCAGGAATGGCGCGGCGTGAAGGTACCGGGGCATGTGGATGCGGTTCTGGCTGCTGCTCTGGCCCTCAATAACGCCTGAATTATCTGACGCCTGTCAGGACGCCTTCGCGAGCAAGCCCGCTCCCACATTTTGGACCGTGTTCGCCTGAACAACTCGGTCAACTGTGGGAGCGGGCTTGCTCGCGAAGAGGCCATCAGCCTCACCGAAGAATTAAAGCAACGGCGCGACTTCCGGTTCCTTGCGCGGCCAGGCATCCAGTACGGCTTTGAACAGCGTCGCCAGGGGAATCGCAAAGAATACGCCCCAGAACCCCCACAATCCGCCAAACAGCAGCACCGCGCAGATGATCGCCACCGGGTGCAGGTTGACCGCCTCCGAGAACAGCAATGGCACCAGCACGTTGCCATCCAGCGTCTGAATGATCCCGTAAACCGCCATCAGATAAATGAACTGATCGCTCCAGCCCCACTGAAACAGAGCAATCAGAAACACGGGCACTGTCACCACCACGGCGCCGACATAAGGCACCACCACCGAAATCCCCACCAGCAATGCCAGCAGCGCCGCGTAGTTGAGCTCAAGAACAACAAAGGCAATGTAGGTCACACCACCGCAAATGAAGATTTCAATGACCTTGCCGCGAATGTAATTGGCGATCTGCCGGTTCATTTCATGCGCGACCCGGGTGATCAACGCCCGCTCACGGGGCAGGTAACCACGCACCCACTGGCCGATCATGGCCCGATCCTTGAGGAAGAAAAACACCAGGATCGGCACCAGCACCAGGTAGATCATGATGTTCACAAGCAATGGCAGGCTCGACAGCGAGAACGTCAGTGCCCACTGACCAAACTTGCCGATTTCGCCCCGCGCCACTTCGATGGCTTGCAGCACTTGCTCATCAGACACCAGATGCGGATAGCGCTCGGGCAGCAGCAGCAATAGCGACTGCCACTTGGCGAGCATGCCGGGCAACTCGTTGAACAGCGTGATCAGTTGATGCCAGAGCAATGGCACGACAACCACGATGAATACGAGCAGCACCCCCATGAACAACGCAAAGACCAACCCCACCGCGACCCCGCCCGGCACCCGCAGGCGCTCGAGGGTCACAACCAACCCCTGCATCAGGTATGCCAGCACCATCCCGGCGAGCACCGGCGCCAGCATACCGCCCAGGGTCAGCACGGCGGTGAACGCCAGAAACAGCAGGACAGCCAACACCACTGCTTCTTCATCGGAGAAATAGCGCTGAATCCAGTCGCGTAACACTTTGAACATCAATAATCCTTAGGAGCAAACGCAGCCGATTTCAGGCTTTTTTCAACCAGTAGCGGTAAACACCCGCGTCTTCTTCTTCACGAAGCAGGGTATGACCGGCCAATCGGGCAAAGGTGCGAAAGTCACGCTGCGAACCTGCATCGGTGGCGATGACCTTGAGTACCGCACCACTGGTCAGCCGGTTGAGCTCCATCTTGGCCTTGAGCAATGGCAACGGACAATTCAGGCCACTGGCGTCCAGTTCAACGTCATGCTCTACAGCGTCGGTCATTGCATCACTCCGGATCAGGTGGTTGAGTTGCCTAGAATATCTGGTCGCAACGCTGGTGTCCGGCTACAGTAAGGTCTTTGTCGACTAAGGCTTTGTGCATGACATTTTTGCGCCCCACCCTGCTGACGCTCGCTTGCCTGCTCGCCTCACCGGGCTTCGCCGACGACCTGCCGTCACTCGGCGACGCCAGTTCTGCCATTGTCTCGCCACAACAGGAGTACCAGCTCGGCCGCGCCTGGCTGGCCATGTTGCGCAGTCAGGTTTCGCAGCTCAACGATCCGCAACTCAAGGATTACGTGGAATCCAGCGTTTACCGACTGGTGGAGACCAGCCAGGTCACTGACCGGCGCCTGGAATTCATCCTGATCAACAGCCCGCAGCTCAACGCCTTTGCGGCGCCCGGCGGTATTGTCGGGGTTAACGGTGGCTTGTTCCTGAATGCCCAGACCGAGGGCGAATACGCTTCGGTACTGGCGCACGAATTGGCTCACTTGTCGCAGCGCCACTTTGCCCGGGGCGTCGAAGCGCAAAAACGCATGCAAGTGCCGATGATGGCGGCATTGCTGGCCGGGATCGTGGTTGCAGCCGCCGGCGCCGGTGACGCCGGGATCGCGGCCATTGCCGGCACACAGGCAGCGGCCATTCAGGAACAGCGGCGATTCTCTCGCCAGAACGAGCAAGAAGCCGACCGTATCGGCATTCTCAATCTGGAAAAGGCCGGTTACGACCCCCGGTCGATGCCCACGATGTTCGAGCGCCTGATGCGTCAGTACCGCTACGATGCCAAGCCACCGGAATTCCTGCTGACTCACCCGGTCACCGAATCGCGTATCGCCGACACCCGCAACCGCGCCGAACTGGCGCCACAAGGCGGCATCGAAGACAGCATGCGTTATCAACTGATTCGCGCACGCGTCCAACTGACCTATGAAGAAACCCCGGGGCTCGGTGCCAAGCGCTTTCGCGCCCTGCTCGACGAGAACCCGAAAAACGACGTAGCACGCTACGGCCTGGCGATTGCCCAGATCAAGGGCGGCCAACTGAACGAAGCCCGGGAAAACCTCAAGCTGCTGCTGGCCAAGTCACCCAACGAAATCATTTACAACCTGGCTCAGGTCGATCTGGACATCACCAACAATCGCCTGCCGGACGCACAGTCCCGGGTTGACCGGTTGATGACCCAGTATCCTGGCAACTATCCACTGAATCAGGTGCGCGTCGACCTGCTGCTCAAGCAGAACCGCGCTGCGGATGCGGAGAAGGCCCTGGAAGGCCTGCTCAAATCACGCCCGGATGATCCGGACGTGTGGTATCAGGTTGCCGAGACGCGTGGCCTGTCGGGCAATATCATCGGTCTGCATCAGGCTCGCGCCGAATATTTTGCGCTGGTCGGGGACTACAAACAGGCTATCCAGCAACTGGACTTCGCCAAACGCAAGGCAGGCAGCAACTTCCCGCTGTCTTCGCGGATCGACGCGCGGCAACGCGAGCTGATGGAACAGGAGCGCATGATCAAGGACATGATGGGCTGACGCCCCCCCCCCGGAGACAAAAAAATCCGGACAAAAAAAACCGCCTCTTTCGAGGCGGTTTTTTTTATTCAACCAACAACCGGATTATTCAGCCAGTTTGAAGGTGATGAAGCTCGCACGCCCCTGACGCAGAACCCGCATCGACACCGAGCGGTTCTTTGGCAACGCCTTGGCGATGTCCGCGAACTCCTTGGTGGAACCGATCGCCTGGTTGTTCAGGTGGGTGATCACATCACCCGGCTGCAAGCCGATCATGGCGGCAGGACCGTCCTGGACTTCCTTGATTACCACACCACCTTTGAGGTCGTAGGTTTTCTTCTGGTCGTCGGTCAGCTCGACCACGGAAACACCGAGGCGATTGCTGCTGCGCTCGATGCTGGATTTCGGCTCGGCGCCCAGCTCTTTACCTTCTTCCGGAATGGCACCAACGGTCAGCTCGACATTCTTGCGCTTGCCGTCACGAATGACTTCCAGATTGGCCTTGGAACCAGCCTTCAACGCGCCAACGAGGTGCGGCAAGTCGGCCGACATAACGATTGGCTGACCATTCATGCTCAGGATCACGTCGCCCACTTGCAGGCCACCCTTGGCAGCCGGGCCATCATCCTGGATCTGGGCAACCAGCGCACCCGCCGGTTTCTCCAGACCGAACGACTCAGCCAGATCCTTGCTCACTTCCTGAATCACGACACCCAGCCAGCCACGGCTGACTTTGCCACCGGATTTCAGCTGGTTGGAAACATCCATGGCCACGTCGATCGGGATTGCAAACGACACACCCATGAAGCCACCGGAGCGGGTATAAATCTGCGAGTTGATCCCGACCACCTCACCGTTCAGGTTGAACAGCGGGCCGCCCGAGTTACCCGGGTTGATCGGCACGTCGGTCTGGATGAACGGCACATAGTTTTCGTTCGGCAGACTGCGACCGACGGCGCTGACGATGCCTTGGGTCACCGTGTGGTCAAAGCCAAATGGCGAACCGATCGCGACAACCCATTGGCCGGCCTTCAGGTCCTGGGATTTACCGAGCTTCAACACCGGTAGATCCTTGCCTTCGATTTTCAGCAGCGCCACATCGGAACGTGGATCGGTACCGACCAGCTTGGCTTTCATTTCGCTACGATCAGCCAGGCGGACGAGGATTTCGTCAGCATCGGCGATCACGTGGTTGTTGGTCAGGATATAGCCATCGGAAGAGATGATGAAACCCGAGCCCAGGGAGGTTGCCTCGCGTTGACGGTCACGAGGTGAACGCGATTGTGGCGGCATGCCCCGTTCGAAGAATTCGCGCAGCATCGGCGGCAAGCCTTCGAGATCAGGCATCTGCTGGCTGACTTTGCGATCCGGCAGCTTTTGCGTGGTACTGATGTTCACAACGGCAGGCGAGGCCTGCTCGACCAATTGCGTAAAGTCAGGCAATTCGACCGCTTGGGCGGTGACCGCCTGCCCGAGCACCAGCACGGTGGCAATAATGGAAAGGTAAGACTTCAAACGTGGTATCGACATACGGCTCCCGTTACGACGAGCATGGTTAAGCGATATGGAGCAAGGAACACCGGGAACAATACGCCGGTATTTTTGTTCCGGGAACAACAAACAAGGCCAGAGCCGAGGGGCTCTGACCTATAAGAAATTTTTGGGGTATTTGCAAACTGAAATGCTCACGAAACATTTCGAATTCAGCTCACTGCTTGGTAGCAGCGGCGTCGGTGCGCATCGAAAGTGCTATCCGTTCAGCGGTACCGACGGGTATCTCGCCGACAACGGTCACCATCATGTCGCCCTGTGCCGTAGCCAGGCGTCGGGAAACCGCAACGGTTGGCCCCAACTGAGTGCGGGTATCGGTGACGGTTGCGCCGTTCAAAGGCTCCAGAAACACCGAAAAACGCGCCAGGCCATCGTCATACAGCAGGCTGTTGACCTGGGTTTTGGTTTCCGGATCCTTGCGTGCTGTACTGCTGGTCAGCTCGAAACCGGGTGGTAGCCAGTCCGAATGCCAGACCTGTGCGGCTTTGACTGCGGAAGCCTTGTCGCCTTCGAGATTGACTGCCTTGCAATCATTACTGGCCTGCAAGTCGTTTTCGGAAGGAACGTCAGCGGTATCCAGTTGCGTGAACTGGAAGCGCTCCAACAATCGCCCCTTGTCGTCCAATAGCAAAGACTTCAGGGGCAGACCAGTTTCTTTATCCAGATGCAGTTCAAATCCGTAACGGTGCTGATCGCGAGGCGTCAGTGAAACGATCACTGCCGCACGACCGGCCACACGCGACTTGCCGACGACAGCAAGGTCATACCAGTTCTTTAGCTTTTGTGGATCGAGGGCACGAGCTGCGGAGTTTGGCGAATCCCCCAGCCCTGCTATCAGGGTGCCGCTGACGCATTGAGTATGCCCATCAATGCGTACGACTTCCTGCGCTGAGCCGTCGAGCTGGATCAATCGCTCGCGGACCTTTCCATCCTGGACGCGGTGCCAGATGTTATGGGTAGAAAAACTACCGTTACGCTCGTAGACGAAAGTACCCTGAAAGCTTTGCTGTTGCTCTGCCTGGCCCAGGCGGGTCAACCAGTCCTGGGCTTCATCGGCTTGGGCTGGAACGATGAACCAGCCGCTGAGCAGAAGCGAAAGTAGAGGTATGGCGCGCATGATCCTCCTTAACGGTTTTCCAGACTTGCGGCACGAGCGTAAGGCAGAGCGCTCTCAGTACCTTTCAGTGCAGCCTGTTGTGCATGTTGGCGCAAGTAACCTGGCAGACGCTGATCGTGCCAGCCTGGCTGACCTTGCAAAACGCCGTTGGCCATTGGGCCAGTAGCTTCCGAACTCTCATTGTAGCCTGCCAGAACAGCCGGGCCTTTTACTTGAGGAACGGCCAATCCGGGTTGACTGGATTGCTGGGCCAATTCGACACCGGCGATCTCGTCCTGGTTGTACAGACGCACACCGGCCAGCACCGCCAGGGTCACGGAAGCTGCGACCGCCAGACGACCCAGGCTGCGCCATGGACCGCGGGAAGCTTTTGCCGGTACGGCTTCGTCAGCCAAAGCCGCAGAAACAGCCGCCGCGATGTCCAGACGTGGAAGCAGCAGATCCTTGTGCATTACTGCCCGAGCGATCTGATAACGAGCCCAGGTATCACGGGTTTCAACATCGTCACAGGCATTCAATACCCGACGCAATTCCAATTCGTCCGCTTCGTTATCCATCACTGCGGACAGCGATTCCTGCAGGGCTTCACGACTCATGGCGTTCCTCTCTTGGCTGTCGCCGCTGTCTTTAGTTTTCCTGCAACAACGGCTGCAGGGCTTTGTCGATGGCCTCCCGGGCGCGGAAAATCCGGGAGCGCACGGTGCCTACCGGACATTGCATGACGCTCGCAATGTCCTCGTAACTCAGACCATCAAACTCACGTAAAGTTAAAGCCGTACGCAAATCTTCCGGCAGTTGCTGAATGGTTCGATGGACGGTGCCTTCGATCTCATCCCGCAGCAAAGCCCGTTCTGGCGACTCGAGATCCTTGAGGCCATGATCGCCATCGTAGAACTCTGCATCCTCGGAACTGACATCGCTATCCGGCGGCCGACGGCCGCGTGAAACCAGATAGTTTTTCGCCGTGTTGATGGCGATGCGGTAAAGCCACGTATAAAACGCACTGTCTCCGCGAAAATTTCCAAGTGCACGGTACGCCTTGATAAAGGCTTCTTGTGCCACATCCTGGGCTTCATGGGTGTCGTGCACGAAACGCACGATCAACCCGAGAATTTTGTGCTGGTATTTCAGCACTAGCAGATCGAAAGCACGCTTGTCGCCGCGCTGAACGCGTTCGACCAGTTGCTGATCCTCTTCCTGGGTTAGCATGAACACTCCTCGATGAGCTCGGAGGAGGCTTGCAGAACTAAACGACCAGACTTGCAAACATAGACTCGGGCTTTTCGCAAAAGTTCTCCCCCTCCAGGCAAGTTTCCTGCGGGCTCTGATTTGGCACGCACGAAAAGCGCAGCACGAGTTGACCCGGCTGCGCGGATAATCTTGTCATCGGATTCTTCAGCAAGGATGGAACTGCAATCCCCCACTGAAGCCGACACTGTCCCTTGTTTCAGGCAACCGTCTATTGATCTTGGCCCTTTGGCAAAAGTTCCAAATATTTATAGCCGTGCCAACCCGACATTGTGCAACCGTGAAGG
Organism: Pseudomonas sp. GW821-FHT01C01; assembly: GCF_059422645.1. Classification (NCBI taxonomy): domain Bacteria; kingdom Pseudomonadati; phylum Pseudomonadota; class Gammaproteobacteria; order Pseudomonadales; family Pseudomonadaceae; genus Pseudomonas; species Pseudomonas sp. GW821-FHT01C01. The sequence continues at coordinate 59,376 of NZ_JBWKXF010000029.1, forward strand.
GAAAAAGACTGTTAAATCGGCGATACAGTCATTCTCGCGCCCAACGGGCAGAAAAACATCCGACGAAGCGACCGATGTTTTGCGTCACAGTAGTTTCACAATGCCATGCTGGCTCGGGTATTGTGCCGCTCCCCCCCTCTATATACTAGTAGGCGGTGCGGCTGCCTCGACTCGCCAGTCCAGCTGCACCACCCCCGACCCGGGTCGCTTTGAGCGGAATCCTGAAATGAGCCAACAGTTTCAACACGATGTTCTGGTAATTGGCAGCGGTGCTGCCGGCTTGAGCCTTGCGCTGACCTTGCCCGGTCATTTGCGCATTGCCGTATTGAGCAAGGGCAACCTCGCCAATGGCTCGACTTTCTGGGCCCAGGGTGGCGTTGCTGCCGTGCTGGATGACACCGATACCGTTGAATCCCATGTCGATGACACACTCAATGCCGGCGGCGGCCTGTGCCATGAGGACGCCGTGCGCTTTACCGTCGAGCACAGCAAGGAAGCGATTCAATGGTTGATCGACCAAGGCGTGCCCTTTACCCGCGATGAACAGTCGAGTAATGAAGATGGCGGGTTTGAGTTCCATCTGACCCGCGAGGGCGGTCACAGCCATCGGCGCATCATCCACGCCGCCGACGCCACGGGCGCTGCCATTTTCACAACCCTGCTCGACCAGGCCAGGAAACGGCCGAACATCGAATTGCTGGAACAACGGGTTGCGGTTGACCTGATCACGGAAAAACGTCTGGGACTCGAAGGTGATCGCTGCCTCGGCGCTTATGTGCTCAATCGCGGCACCGGCGAAGTCGACACTTACGGCGCGCGTTTTGTGATCCTCGCCTCAGGTGGCGCGGCCAAGGTTTACCTTTACACCAGTAACCCTGACGGCGCCTGCGGCGACGGCATCGCCATGGCCTGGCGCTCGGGCTGCCGGGTGGCGAACCTGGAGTTCAACCAGTTCCACCCCACATGCCTGTATCACCCGCAAGCCAAGAGTTTCCTGATCACCGAAGCCCTGCGAGGCGAAGGTGCCCACCTGAAGCTGCCGAACGGCGAGCGCTTCATGCAGCGCTTCGATCCACGGGCCGAGCTGGCGCCACGAGACATCGTCGCCCGGGCCATCGACCATGAAATGAAGCGCCTGGGCATCGATTGCGTCTATCTGGACATCAGCCACAAGCCCGAAGCCTTCATCAAGACGCACTTCCCGACGGTGTACGAACGCTGCCTGGAATTTTCCATCGATATCACCAGGCAACCGATTCCGGTGGTACCGGCGGCGCACTACACCTGCGGCGGCGTGATGGTCGACCAACAGGGCCGCACCGATGTGCCGGGGCTCTATGCCATTGGCGAAACCAGTTTCACCGGCCTGCATGGCGCCAACCGCATGGCCAGCAACTCGCTGCTGGAATGCTTCGTTTATGCCCGCTCGGCGGCGGCAGACATTCTCGAACAACTGCCCCGCGTTTCGATGCCAGCCCCCCTTCCCGCCTGGGATGCGAGCCAGGTCACCGATTCCGATGAAGACGTGATCATTGCGCACAACTGGGATGAGTTGCGGCGATTCATGTGGGACTACGTTGGCATCGTGCGCACCAACAAGCGCCTGCAACGGGCGCAACACCGCGTACAACTGCTGCTGGATGAAATCGACGAGTTCTATAGCAACTACAAGGTCAGCCGGGATTTGATCGAGCTGCGCAACCTGGCCCAAGTGGCCGAGCTGATGATTCTGTCAGCCATGGAGCGCAAGGAAAGCCGTGGCCTGCATTACACCCTCGACTATCCGAACATGTTGCCGGTCGCGCTGGACACTATTCTGGTGCCGCCCACCTACGTCGGCTGAATTTGAGCCGGACCCGCAGGCGTCGGTGCACATCCGCCGCCTGCGAATCCCGGGGCACGCAAATGGCCCTGACCCGGCGCTCGCCACGCAGACGAAAACGCAATACCACAATCAACGGCAGCGCCAGGCTGTCCGGCCTTAGTTGCACGGGCTGCCAACCTTTGGCCCGACTCCACAACTGCCAGCCATCGGCATCGCGCCGCAATCCGCAAAATGCCTGCGGGTGCGTCAACAGGATCTGCCGGGGCAACAGCCAAACTGCATGAGCCACGCACAGCACAACGCCGAGCGAGCTGGCCCAGACCGGAATTGACAGTAAAAACAGCGAACCCAACGCGAACAGTTGGGCGAAAAGATATGCCGCCAGCAACTGCCGTGAGGCATGCCAGCGGCATTCGAACGAATTACTTGGGCTGGACACGGTCCAGGATCATGCGAACCATGCGTTGCAGTTCAGGATCTTCGGATTCGCTGCGTTCCATGAACCAGCCGAACATGTCCTGATCTTCGCATTCGAGCAACCTGACGTAGCAGGCGCGATCAACCTCGTTGAGGTGCGGGTAAACCTCTTTCACAAACGGCACAAGCAACACGTCAAGCTCAAGCATGCCGCGGCGGCTGTGCCAGTAGAGGCGGTTCAGTTCAACATCTTCGACCATGGAGCGCTCCTCAAATAGGCCGCAAGTATACAGGCCCGCGCCCCGTCGAACAGTCGGCTTTGGTCGGGCACCGATGATCCTTTGTGAACTACCCATTTCGAAGGCGCCCCCTTATGATGTCCGCCAGACTCTTTACCCTGCGATGACCCATGGCCGATTCTGCTTTTTTCTGCACTCTTTCTCATGAAGGTGTTCTCGCGGTTCGCGGCGCGGACGCCAGCAAGTTCCTGCAAGGCCAACTGACCTGCAACCTCAACTACCTGAGCGATTCCCGGGCCAGCCTCGGTGCGCGCTGCACGCAAAAAGGCCGGATGCAATCGAGCTTCCGCATCCTGCTCGAAGGGGACGGCGTGGTCCTGGCCATGGCCACCGAATTGCTCGAACCGCAACTGGCGGACCTGAAAAAATACGCGGTGTTTTCCAAGTCGAAACTGACCGACGAAAGTGCCGCCTGGATCCGCTTCGGCGTGGACCATGGCGACGCCGCACTGGCCAGCCTCGGTCTGGACCTGCCGGCAGAAACCGACAGCGTCGTGCGCAACGATGGGCTGATCGCCATCCGCGTCTCGCCTGAACGCGCCGAATTGTGGGTCGCCGCAGGTCTTGCCGATGCGGTCAAAGGCAAGCTATCGGCGGTGCTGAGCGAAGGCGATCTGAATCAATGGCTGCTGGGCCAGATCCGCGCCGGGATCGGCCAGGTCATGCCCGGCACACGCGAGTTGTTCATCCCGCAGATGCTCAACCTGCAAGCGGTCGGTGGCGTGAGCTTCAAGAAAGGTTGCTACACCGGGCAGGAAATCGTCGCGCGGATGCAGTACCTGGGCAAACTCAAGCGCCGCTTGTATCGCCTGCAACTGGCTGTCGGCGAACTGCCTGAACCAGGTATCCCGCTGTTTTCCCCGAGCCACGGCAGCTCCATCGGTGAAGTGGTGCTGGCTGCCCGCAGCGGGCAAAACATTGAGCTCCTGGCTGTGTTGCAAGCCGAAGCAGCAGAAAGTGGAGACATCCACCTGGGCGCGCTCGAAGGGCCGTCCTTGCAGCTGCTCGACCTGCCTTATGAACTGGACCGCGATCGCGAAATCCAGCAATAACGGCAGCACTTGGCGCGACACCTAGAGAGACTAAATGAGCGAGCTGGCGGAAAAGGTCCAACAGGATTTGGTTGAGGCCATCAATAACGATGACCTGGTTCTGCCAACGTTACCGGAAGTGGCCCTGCAAATTCGCAAGGCCGCAGAAAATCCGGAAGTCAGCGTCAGTACCCTGAGCAAAGTGATCGGCCGTGATACCGCGCTGTCGGCACGCCTGATCAAAGTGGTCAACAGCCCACTATTGCGCGCAACCCAGGAAGTGACCGATCTGCATACTGCGATCACCCGCCTGGGCATCAACTACAGCTGTAATCTGGCGATCGGCCTGGTCATGGAGCAGATTTTCCATGCCCGCTCCGACGTGGTGGAACAGAAGATGCGCGATGTCTGGCGCAAAAGCCTGGAAATCGCCGGCGTCAGCTACGCCTTGTGCCGCCGCTACACCCGACTCAAGCCCGATCAGGCAGCCCTTGGCGGGCTGGTGCATCAGATCGGCGTGCTGCCGATCCTGACTTACGCCGAAGATCACTATGAGCTGCTGTCCGACCCGGTCAGCCTCAATCATGTGATCGACCAGATTCATCCGCTGATCGGCGAAAAACTGCTCAGGGTCTGGGACTTTCCCGACATGCTGGTGCAAGTGCCGCAGCTATACCTGAACTTCAAACGCCAGTCTGCACAGGTCGATTATGTGGACCTGGTGCAGGTGGCCAGTCTGTATTGCCACAAAGACACCGACCATCTGATCTCGCGCATCGATCCCTTCAGCGTACCCGCTTTCGTCAAGCTCGGGATCGATCCGGACAACAAGGAAATGTGTGCCGATCTGGAAGAAACGCGCTCGATGTTTTACTGATCAAAGACCGCGTTGCCCCCCTTCGCGAGCAAGCCCGCTCCCACATTTGATCTGCGGCGACTCGGTTCAATGTGGGAGCGGGCTTGCTCGCGAAGGGGCCTGAACAGACGCTGCATCAATCCCCTGCAACAAAGCTCACCCGCACCTTTAACCCCGCCTGCTCGCCGTCGTGCAGGCTGATTTGTGCCAGATGCGCGCGGCAGATCTCACCGACAATTGCCAAACCCAATCCAGAACCGGCCACTTGCTGATTGCGTCGGTAAAAGCGCTCGAATACCCGGTCGCGCTCCTCAAGAGGAATGCCGGGGCCATCATCTTCGACTTCCAGCACTGCGGGCGCCGAGACGCGCAAAATCACGTTGCCACCCGGCGGCGTGTGAGCCAGTGCGTTATCCACCAGATTGCTCAGCAGTTCGTTCAATAGCGTCGGCTCGCCCCGCAGCCAGACGGGTTCATCCGCCTCCAGCGCCAGCGCGATACCGCGCTTGTGCGCCAACGGCGCCATGGCCATGCCCAGCTCCCGGGCCAATCGACTCAGGTCCAGTAACTGCGCGCCGCCCTCGGCAATCGCCCTGGCACCATTTTCGACCCGCGCCAGGGAAAGCAACTGATTGGCTAAGTGGGTCAAGCGATCAGTGCCCTGGGCGGCGGTCTCCAAAGTGCTGCGCCAGGTATCGGGCTCGGCTGAGCGCATGCCCAGTTCCAGTCGCGCCTTGAGCGCCGCCAGTGGCGTACGCAGTTCGTGGGCGGCATCGGCGATGAATTGCGCCTGTTTCTCGAATTGCCCGCGCAAGCGTTCGGTAAAGTGATTGAGCGCACGCACCAGCGGCCACAGTTCGCGCTGCACCTCCACCAATGGCAATGGCCGCAGGTCATCCGACTGACGCTCTTCGACCGCCGTGCGCAAGCGCTCCAACGGACGCAGCGCGGCACTCACCGCAAACCACACCAACATCAACGCACCGACCGCCAGCATCCCCAAGCGCAGCAAGGTGTCCGCCGCCAGACTGCGGGCCATGCTGACACGGGCCTCGTCGGTTTCCGCCACACGGATTTCCGCCATACCGTTCATGTTCGGTTCGCTGACCGGCTTGAGCAGGCTCACCACACGTATGTTCTGCCCGCGATAGGTCGCGTTGTAGAAACGCGCCAGGGCCGGATAGTCGTCTGTACGCGGCGTCCCCGGAGGTGGCGGGGGAAGGTTTTCGTAACCGGAAATCAGCTTCTGATTGATGTCATTGACCAGATAGAAAATCCGACCGGCGCTGTCGTAGGCGAAGGTATCGAGGGCCACATAAGGCACGTCAAGACTAAGGCTCCCGTCGCGTTCGGACAGGCCCGCGGCGATGGTGCGTGCCGAGGCCAGCAGGGTGCGGTCATAGGCAGTGTCGGCGGCTTCGCGACCGTTCCAGTAGGCGCTCAACCCGCTGGCCAGCATCAACACCACCAACAATAGCGCCAGGTTCCACAGCAACCGCCAGCGCAGACTGCTGGGCTTATGCATCGCGGCTTTCCAGCAAGTAACCGAGGCCGCGGAAGGTCACGATGGCGACCGGCTGGCCGTCGAGTTTCTTGCGCAGGCGGTGCACGTAGATTTCGATCGCATCGGGACTGGCCTCTTCATCGAGCCCGAATACTTGGGAGGCCAGTTGCTCCTTGCTCATCACCCGGCCGGGGCGCGCAATCAGGGCTTCGAGTACGGCCTGTTCGCGGGAGGTCAGGGTCAGCAGTTCTTCGCCGAGGGTAAAGCGCCGGGTTTCCAGGTCATAGGCCAGCACGCCGCAACGCTGAATGCGCTCACCGCCCAGCACACTGCGACGCAGCAAGGCTTTGACCCGGGCTTCAAGCTCGGTCAGCTCGAACGGCTTGGCCAGGTAATCGTCGGCGCCGAGGTTCAGGCCGTGGACGCGATCCTTGACATCGCTGCGCGCAGTCAGCATCAACACCGGCAGGTTCTTGCCCCGCGCCCGCAACCGCGCCAGCACTTCGAAACCATCCATGCGCGGCAAGCCGACGTCAAGGATCGCCATGGCGTATTCCTCGCTGCCCAGCGCCAGGTCGGCTGCCACGCCATCGTGCAGCACGTCCACGGTCAACCCTGTGCTCTTGAGCGCCTGGGCGACACTTTCGGCGAGCTGCAAATGGTCTTCGACGAGCAGGACACGCATGGATTTTTACCTCATTCCGGGATGGTCGACGCCATTCTCTGGCGCGAAGTTTACAGCCGCCACCGCCGCTGTGAAGCCCGAAAACCGTGAAAGCCAGCTGAAAGGTTAGCGAAAGGTTAGCCCGTTACAGTCCAGCCACGGACAGTTTCGACTGCCGTCGCTGCAGCCACACAGCGATACGAAAAACGCCTCGAAGCGTTTTCGACAAATAAGAACAATAAACGGAGTAAGTCATCCATGCAGTCCCTGCAGACCCAGGCTATCGCGCCTGCCCGCCTCTCCCGTTTCAGTCACACTGCGCTTGCCAGCGCTGCTGCCCTTGCCGGTTTTTCACCTTTGAGCCAGGCCGCATTCGTCGACGACAGCTCGGCCACTTTCGAAACCCGCAACATGTATTTCAACCGCGATTTTCGCGACGGTACCAGTGCCCAACAGTCCAAGCGCGACGAGTGGGCCCAGGGTTTCATGCTCAATCTGAAATCAGGCTACACCGACGGCACCGTGGGGTTCGGTGTCGATGCGCTGGGCATGATGGGGGTCAAGCTCGATTCGAGTCCGGACCGGACCGGCACCGGTCTGCTGCCGACCGACGATGGACGGGCCGTCGACGAATACTCCAAGCTCGGCCTGACCGGCAAAGTGAAGATCTCCGCCAGCGAGCTGAAAATCGGCACCCTGATCCCGGAACTGCCGATCCTCAAGGCCAACGACGGGCGCATCCTGCCGCAGACCTTTGAAGGCGGCATGCTGACCTCCAAAGAGATCAAGAACCTGACCTTCACCGGCGGGCGTCTGGACAAGGCCAAGGATCGCGACAGCACCGACTTCGAGGACATTGCCCTCAACAACAAGAACAGCCGTTTCGCTGGCACCGTGGCCGGCAAACACTTCGATTTTGGCGGCGCGGACTACAAGTTCACTGACAAGATCACCGGCAGCTACCACTTCGCGCAACTCGATGAAGTCTACAACCAGCACTTTCTCGGGTTGATCGCTTCGCAGCCGTTCGGCCCCGGCACTTTTGCCAGCGACCTGCGGTTTGCCATCAGTGATGACCAGGGCGAGGCCCGTGGCGGCAAGATCGACAACAAGTCCCTCAATGGTCTGCTGAGTTACGCCTTGAGCGGGCACAAGTTCAGCGCGGGCTACCAGCACATGTCCGGCGACAGCGCATTCCCGTATGTGGATGGCAGCGACCCGTACCTGGTGAACTTCGTACAGATCAATGACTTTGCCGGCGCCGAAGAGCGTTCCTGGCAAGCGCGTTATGACTTCGACTTCGTCACCCTCGGCGTCCCCGGTCTCAGCTTCATGAGCCGTTACGTGAGCGGCGACAACATCAAGCTCAAGAACGGTGACGAAGGCAAAGAATGGGAACGCAACTCCGAGATTAAATATGTTGTACAAAGCGGCGCGCTCAAGGATGTCGCCGTGCGTCTGCGCAATGCCACCTACCGTTCCAACTACTCCGCTCGCGATGCCGATGAAGTACGTCTGCTGGTGAGCTATAGCGTTGCCCTTTGGTAATTCAGTACGTCTATAACAACAACTCCCAAGGAGACTTGAATGAACCTGTCAATGCGTAAACTAGCCCTCGCCGCCAGCGTCCTGCTGTTCACTGGCCAAGCGCTTGCCGAACCCAAGCGCCCGGAATGCATCGCCCCGGCATCGCCCGGCGGTGGTTTCGACCTGACCTGCAAACTGGCGCAAAGCGCGCTGATCAACGAAAAACTGCTGACCAAACCGATGCGCGTGACCTACATGCCCGGCGGTGTCGGCGCAGTGGCGTACAACGCGGTGGTTGCCCAGCGTCCGGCGGATGCCGGCACCCTGGTGGCATGGTCAAGCGGTTCGCTGCTGAACTTGGCCCAAGGCAAGTTCGGTCGCTTCGATGAAAGCAACGTGCGCTGGTTGGCCGCCGTCGGCACCAGCTATGGCGCCATCGCGGTGAAAAGCGATTCGCCTTACAAGACTCTGGACGATCTGGTCCAGGCATTGAAGAAAGATCCGAGCAAAGTGGTAATCGGTTCCGGCGGCACCGTCGGCAGCCAGGACTGGATGCAAACCGCGCTGATCGCCAAGGCCGCCGGGATCAACCCGCGCGATCTGCGTTATGTGGCGCTCGAAGGCGGCGGCGAGATTGCCACCGCCCTGCTCGGCGGCCACATCCAGGTCGGCAGCACCGACATCTCCGACTCCATGCCGCACATCCTCAGCGGCGATATGCGCCTGCTGGCGGTGTTCTCCGACAAGCGCCTGGACGAGCCGGAAATGAAAGACATTCCAACAGCCCGCGAGCAAGGCTACGACATCGTCTGGCCGGTGGTGCGTGGCTTCTACCTCGGGCCAAAAGTCAGCGACGAAGACTACGCCTGGTGGAAAGCTGCCTTCGACAAACTGCTGGCTTCCGAAGACTTCGCCAAGTTGCGCGATCAGCGTGAGCTCTTCCCGTTCGCCATGACCGGCCCTGAGTTGGACACCTACGTGAAGAAGCAAGTCGCGGACTACAAAGTGCTGGCCAAAGAGTTCGGCCTGATCCAGTGATCGTCTCTGTCTAGCGACTGCGGCCCCGTTTTTTGCGGGGCCGCAGCCCAGGAGTTCCCCATGCTCTTACAACGCATTTTCGCCTCGGTGCTGTTGCTGGTCTGTATCGGCCTGGCGCTGATGGCGTGGCCGTACCAAGCGGCTTTTTCCTATGAACCGGTGGGGCCTCGGGCCTTTCCACTGCTGATGCTCGGCCTGATGGGCTCGGCGCTGTTGTACATGGTGTTCCGTCCGGCACTGATCAAACACAGTGCTGACGAGCCGCCGCTGGACCGCGAAACCCTGACCAAGATCGGCATCTGCGTGGTGCTGTTACTGGTGTTCGCCGGCACTTTCGAGCCTCTGGGCTTTATCGTCGCCAGCATCATCACCGGTGTGCCGATGGCTCGCCTGTATGGCGGCCGCTGGGTGCCCAGCGTGGTGATCATCAGCCTGATGGCCGTCGGTCTTTACCTGCTGTTCGACCGCTTGATGGACGTGCCGCTGCCACTTGGCGTGCTCGACGTTCTGGAGAACTGATATGGATACTCTTGGCTATTTGGGTCAGGGCTTCGGCGTCGCGCTGAGCCCGTACAACCTGGTGACCGCGCTCTGCGGCACCCTGATCGGCACTGTGGTCGGCCTGTTACCGGGCCTGGGTCCGATCAATGGCGTGGCACTGTTGATCCCGATCGCATTCGCCCTCGGCCTGCCGCCGGAGTCGGCGCTGATCCTGCTGGCGGCGGTGTACCTCGGTTGCGAATACGGCGGCCGGATCAGCTCGATCCTGCTGAACATTCCAGGTGAAGCTTCCACCGTGATGACCACCCTCGACGGGTACCCGATGGCCCGCAAAGGCCTGGCCGGTGTAGCGCTGTCGTTGTCGGCATGGAGCTCGTTCATCGGTGCATTTATCGCCACCTGCGGCATGGTGCTGTTCGCCCCGCTGCTGGCGAAATGGGCGATTGCCTTCGGGCCGGCGGAGTATTTCGTCCTGATGGTATTTGCGATTGTCTGCCTCGGCGGCATGGCGGGTGACCGTCCGCTGAAGACGTTCATCGCGGCGCTGATCGGACTGTTCCTGTCGACCGTCGGCATCGACGCCAACAGCGGTGTGTATCGCTTCACCGGGGACAACATCCACTTGACCGACGGCATCCAGTTCGTCGTGCTGGTGTTGGGCCTGTTCTCCATCAGCGAAATCCTTCTGCTGCTGGAAAAAACCCACCACGGCCAGGAAGCGGTGAAGGCCACCGGGCGCATGATGTTCAACTTCAAGGAAGCGGCATCGGTGTTCGTGGTGAACATTCGTTGCGGCGTACTGGGTTTCATCATGGGCGTGTTGCCGGGTGCAGGCGCAACCCTGGCCAGTGCCGTGGCCTACATGACCGAAAAACGCATCGCCGGTGCCAAGGGTACTTTCGGCCAGGGTGACATGCGCGGCCTCGCCGCTCCGGAAACCGCCATTGGTGGCGCGGCTTGCGGTGCGCTGGTGCCGATGCTGACCCTCGGCGTTCCAGGTTCCGGCACCACGGCAGTGATGATTGGCGCACTGTCGCTGTACAACATCACCCCCGGTCCACTGTTGTTCCAGGAACAACCCGACATTGTCTGGGGCCTGATCGCGTCGTTGTTCATTGCCAACGTGATGCTGGTGATCCTCAACATCCCGATGATTCGCGTGTTCACCCGCATTCTCGCCGTGCCCAACTGGGCGCTGGTGCCGGTGATCGCCATCATTACCGGGATCGGCGTCTACGCAGTGCACGCCACCACGTTCGACCTGTTCCTGATGATCGGTATCGGCATCTTCGGCTACATCCTGCGCAAGCTGGACTTCCCGTTGTCGCCGCTGTTGCTGGGCTTCATCCTCGGTGGCCTGATGGAGCAGAACCTGCGTCGCGCCCTGTCGATTTCCAACGGCGCGCTGGAAATCCTCTGGTCGAGCCCGATCACATTTGGTGTCTGGGTACTGACGGCGATCATGCTGTTGATGCCGATCATCCGTATCTGGCGCAAACGTTCGGTCGCGCAACGCGCTATCGCCGATGTCTGATCGGTCACCCTTCAGAAACTGGTGGGGAACCCCGCTGGTCGGCCTGCTCGGCGGTTTCCTCGCCAGCCAGGTCGGCTGGCCTTTGCCGTGGATGGTCGGCTCATTGCTGGCGATCATCCTCGTGCGCTGCCTGACACCCTGGCAATTGGCCGAAATCCCTGGCGGCCGCAAGTGCGGCCAGTGGATTGTCGGTATCGGCATTGGCCTGCACTTCACCCCGGTGGTGATGGAGCAGGTGCTGAGTCATTTCGGTCTGATCTTCTTCGGTGCGTTGGTCACCAGCCTGTCCGCCGTGGTTGGCGTGTGGCTGATGCGCCGCACCGGTGAAGATCGCGCCACGGCGTTCTTTTCCAGCATGCCTGGCGGTTCCGGGGAGATGGTCAACCTCGGCGCGCGCAACGGCGCGGTGCTCAGCCGTGTCGCGGCGGGGCAGAGTTTGCGGGTGTTGGTCGTGGTGCTCTGCGTGCCGGCGGCTTTCAAATATCTACTGGGCGATGGTGCTCCGGTTTTACATGCCACCGCCGTGGACTGGCGCTGGCTGGCCCTACTGTTCCCGGCAGGCGCATTGGCGGCCTGGATCTGGGAACGCCTGCGTCAACCCAATCCCTGGCTGTTCGGGCCGTTGCTGGTCAGTGCGGCAGTCAGCATCGGCTGGGATCTGCACATCGGCTTGCCCAATGGCGGTAGCCAGATCGGCCAATGGTTGATCGGTAGCGGTCTGGGCTGTCACTTCAACCGGCAGTTTTTCCGGCGTGCGCCATCGTTTATGGGCCGTACCTTGATCGGCACGGTGTTGACCATGCTGATCGCGACCGTAGCAGCCCTGGGTTTGAGTGCGCTGACCCACCTGGACCTGCGTTCGCTGACATTGGGCATGATGCCCGGCGGCATCGCCGAGATGAGCCTGACGGCGGAAACCCTGCAACTGTCGGTGCCGCTGGTGACGGCGATGCAGGTGATGCGGTTGTTGTTTGTACTGTTTCTGGCGGAGCCGTTGTTCAAGTACTGGAACCGCAACCCGGATTCTGTCTGATAGACCGAGTCGCCTGCTTCGCGAGCAAGCCCGCTCCCACAAGGATCACGCGAACCCTGTGGGAGCGGGCTTGCTCGCGAAGAGGCCCTCGAAATCAACGCTTAAACCGGTGGCAACCGCCACTCGATTGGCGTCTCGCCATTCTGCTCAAGAAATTTGTTGGTACGGCTGAAGTGCCCGCACCCGAGAAAGCCGCGATAGGCCGATAGCGGTGACGGGTGCACCGAAGTCAGCACCAGGTGTTTGGTGGCGTCGATCAGTTTCTGCTTGCTCTGGGCATGGGCGCCCCACAGCATGAATACAAGGTGCGGTTGCTGCTGGCTGACCACTTCAATGACCCGATCCGTGAAAAACTGCCAGCCTTTGTCCTTGTGCGCATTGGCATTGGCGCGCTCGACGGTCATGGTGGTGTTGAGCATCAACACGCCCTGATCGGCCCAGCTCTGCAAGTAGCCATGGGTGGGGATGTCGATGTTCAGGTCGCGTTTGAGTTCTTTGTAAATGTTCACCAATGACGGTGGCGCCGGCACGCCGGGTTGCACCGAAAAGCACAAACCATGGGCCTGGCCCGGACCGTGATAAGGATCCTGACCGAGGATCACCACTTTGACCTTGTTCAGCGGCGTGGAATTGAGCGCGTTGAAAATCATCGGCCCCGGCGGATAGATCTCCTTGCCGGCCGCCCGCTCCTGTTGCAGGAAGTTTCGCAACTCTGTCATGTAGGGCTGGTCGAATTCGGCACGCAGTGCTTCCTTCCAGCTCGGTTCGAGTTTGATACGGTCGTCAGCAGTCATGGTCATACCCGGCAGAAACAATGGGGCGAACCCTAGGAAAGCCTACCTCGCTTGTCAATTGATCTGACACAGATCCGGCACTTTCCCACACAGCGATCATACTTAACCCTCAAATTCCCGATCGAGGTCACGATGAATCTGCACTTCGAAGAACTCACCGGCACCGACGGCGCCCGCATCGGCATCGCCAGCCTGGATGCCGAAAAATCCCTGAACGCCCTGTCCCTGCCAATGATCAACGCCCTGCGCGACCGCATGGACGCCTGGGCCAAGGACCCGCAAATTGTCTGCGTGCTGTTGCGCGGTAATGGCCCCAAGGCCTTTTGCGCCGGGGGTGAAGTACGCAGCCTGGTCGAAGCCTGCCGCGCGCACCCCGGGGAAGTGCCGCCACTGGCCGCGCACTTTTTTGCGGCGGAATATCGCCTGGACTTCAAACTGCACACCTACCCGAAACCATTGATCTGCTGGGGCCATGGCTATGTGCTGGGCGGCGGCGTGGGGTTGTTGCAAGGTGCGAACATACGCATCGTCACACCGAGCAGCCGGTTGGCGATGCCCGAGATCAGCATCGGCCTGTACCCGGACGTTGGCGGCAGTTGGTTTCTGTCGCGTCTGCCCGGCAAGCTCGGGTTGTTCCTGGGCCTGACCGGTGCGCACATGAACGGCCGCGATGCCATCGACCTGGACCTGGCCGACCGTTTCCTGCTCGATGAACAGCAGCCGGAATTGATCGAAGGCCTGTTGCAACTGAACTGGCAGGAACAGACACCCATGCAGCTCAACAGCCTGCTCAAGGCCTTGCAGCAGGAAGCCGTGGCGCAGATGCCCGAAGCCCAGTGGCTGCCGCGACGCCAGCAGATCGACGAACTGCTGGATGTCAGCGACGTGCGTTGCGCCTGGAAGGCCATCAGCGCCTTGCGCGATCACACCGATCTGTTGCTGAGCCGCGCGGCCAGGACCATGAGCGAAGGCTCGCCGCTGACCGCGCATCTGGTGTGGGAGCAGATTATCCGCGCCCGGCACCTGTCGCTGGCCGAGGTCTTTCAGATGGAATACACCCTGAGCCTCAATTGCTGTCGTCATCCGGAATTCAGCGAAGGCGTACGTGCCCGGTTGATCGACAAGGATCAGAAGCCGCACTGGCACTGGCCGGACATCAACAACGTGCCGGACATGGTGGTAGAGGCGCATTTCCACAAGGCATGGGAAGGCCGGCATCCGCTGGCGGACTTGTCCGAATACTGAAAACACACACAAAACTGTGGGAGCGGGCTTGCTCGCGAAGGCGGAGTGTCAGAAACATTGATGTTGTCTGACACTCCGCCTTCGCC
>NZ_JBWKXF010000030.1:0-53831 GCF_059422645.1 Pseudomonas sp. GW821-FHT01C01
GAACCTCCAAGTTGGCGAAATCATATCGCCCTTAAGAGGTGTCCGGAATTATTAGGCCAGTTCAGCTTGCTCGCGAAGGGGCCGACTCAGGCGACGACTTCGTAGCTGGATGCCACATATACGTGCAATCGCCTTCAATCAATTTCCTGCATCGCCCGATTTTGGTGCTGTACTGCCTCCAGTAATCGAAGAAAGCGCCAGCGCTGCTGGATGGCATAAGTCTTGCGCGCTTTCCCATACGCTTAAGGCTCGCAGGAGGCACGCCGTGTCGATTCATGTCGCATTGCACCATGTCACGCATTACCGCTATGACCGCGCTATCGAGCTCGGCCCGCAGATCGTTCGCCTGCGTCCCGCCGCCCACAGCCGCACGCGGATTCTGTCGTATGCGCTGAAAGTCTCCCCGGAACAGCACTTCATCAACTGGCAGCAAGACCCGCAAGGTAATTACCTGGCGCGGTTGGTGTTCCCGGAGAAAACCGAAGAATTGCGAATTGAAGTCGATTTGCTGGCAGAAATGGCGATCTTCAATCCGTTCGACTTCTTCCTCGAGCCCTACGCGGAAAAAATCCCGTTCGCCTATGCCGCAGACGAGCGCAAGGAGCTGGCGCCCTACCTGGAAACCCTGCCCCTGACGCCGAAGTTCAAGGCTTATCTGGACGGCATCGACCGCACACCGTTGCCTGCCGTGGATTTTCTCGTCGCGCTCAATCAGCGCCTGAGCGAAGACATCGACTACCTGATTCGCATGGAGCCCGGCGTACAAACGCCTGAACACACCCTCGAACAGGCCTCCGGTTCGTGCCGCGATTCCGCCTGGTTGCTGGTGCAACTGCTGCGCAATCTGGGGCTGGCGGCGCGTTTCGTGTCGGGCTATCTGATCCAGCTGACCGCCGACGTCAAAAGTCTCGACGGTCCGTCCGGCACCGAAGTGGATTTCACCGACCTGCACGCCTGGTGCGAGGTTTACTTGCCCGGCGCGGGCTGGATTGGCCTGGACGCGACATCCGGGTTGTTTGCCGGTGAAGGGCATATTCCGTTGGCCTGTAGTCCCGATCCGTCCTCTGCGGCACCGATCAGTGGCCTGGTGGAGCCGTGCGAGTGCGAATTCAGCCACGAAATGTCCGTGGAGCGGATTTGGGAGGCGCCACGGGTCACCAAACCCTACACCGACGACCAATGGCTGGCGATTCAGGCCCTGGGCCGACAGATCGATGCCGACCTGCTCGAAGGCGATGTGCGCCTGACCATGGGCGGAGAGCCGACTTTCGTGTCCATCGATGATCCGGACGGCGCCGAGTGGAACACCGCCGCACTGGGGCCGGATAAGCGACGCTTGTCCGCCGAGTTGTTCCAGCGCATGCGTAAACACTACGCGCCCAAGGGCCTGGTGCATTTTGGTCAGGGCAAGTGGTATCCCGGCGAGCAACTGCCGCGCTGGTCGCTCAATTGCTACTGGCGCCGTGACGGCGCGCCGATCTGGCACAACGGCGCGCTGATCGCCGACGAGCAAGAGGATTACGGCGCCACTGGCGAACTGGCCGGACGTTTTCTGGCGAGCGTTGCCGAACGCTTGAAAATTCCGACACGCTTTGTGTTCCCGGCCTACGAAGACAATTTTTATTACCTCTGGCGCGAAGGGATGTTGCCGCAGAACGTCAGCGCCGAAGACTCACGTCTGGAAGAACCGCTGGAGCGTGCGCGCCTGCGTAAAGTCTTCAGTCAGGGTTTGGACAAGGTGATTGGTCAGGTCCTGCCGCTGGCCCGCACCGCCAAGGGCGATCAGTGGCAGAGCGGCCGCTGGTATCTGCGCGATGAACATTGTCGCCTGGTGCCAGGAGACTCGCCGCTGGGTTATCGCTTGCCACTCGGTTCGCAACCGTGGGTAAAAGCGGCGGAGTACCCATTCATTTATCCGCAAGACCCGAATCAGGACTTCCCGACGCTGCCCGACACAGGGCAACTGCAGAACCAAAGTGCGGCTGCCGTCACTGATGAGCGCGTGCCAGACATCGACGAGTCCGCCGATTGGCTGACCCGTACCGCGTTCTGCGCCGAAGCCCGGGAAGGCCGGTTGTACCTGTTCATGCCGCCGCTGGAGCGGGTCGAGGACTACCTCGAACTGATCGCCGCCATCGAGGCCACCGCTGAAGAACTGCTGTGTCCGGTATTGCTCGAGGGCTACGAGCCGCCGAGCGATCCGCGCTTGAGCAATTTCCGCATCACTCCGGATCCGGGGGTGATCGAGGTCAACGTGCAGCCGTCCGCGACCTGGGATGAATTGGTCGAGCGCACCGAGTTTCTCTACGAAGAGGCGCGCCAGACCCGCCTGACCACCGAAAAATTCATGATCGACGGCCGGCACACCGGCACGGGCGGCGGTAACCATTTCGTACTGGGTGGCGCGACACCGGGCGACTCGCCGTTTCTGCGGCGTCCGGATCTGCTGCGCAGCCTGATCAGCTACTGGCATAACCACCCGTCCTTGTCCTACCTGTTTTCCGGATTGTTCATCGGCCCGACGTCCCAGGCGCCCCGCGTCGACGAAGCGCGCAACGATGCCTTGTACGAACTGGAAATCGCCTTCGCGCAGATGCCTGAAGCGGGTGATGAGTGTCCTCCATGGCGGGTGGATCGGTTGCTGCGCAATCTGCTGATCGATGTGACCGGCAACACCCACCGCGCCGAATTCTGCATCGACAAACTCTATTCGCCGGACGGTGCCACCGGGCGCCTCGGATTGCTGGAGTTGCGTGCGTTCGAGATGCCGCCCCATGCGCGCATGAGCCTGGCGCAACAATTGTTGCTGCGGGCGTTGGTCGCGCGGTTCTGGCGTGAGCCCTATGCACCGCCGAAGCTGGCACGCTGGGGGACGGAGTTACACGATCGCTTCCTGTTGCCGCACTTTATCGAGCAAGACTTTGCCGATGTCATCGTCGACCTCAACGCCGCCGGTTATGCGGTGCGCGCCGAATGGTTCGCCGCGCATCTGGAGTTCCGTTTCCCCAAGGTTGGCGACTACGCCGTCAGCGGTATTGCGCTGGAACTGCGTCAGGCGCTCGAGCCTTGGCACGTGCTGGGCGAAGAGGGCGCCATGGGCGGCACGGTACGTTACGTGGATTCATCGCTGGAGCGTTTGCAGGTCAAGCTCAGCGGCTTGCCGCCCCAGCGTTATCTGCTGACCTGCAATGGCATCCCGGTGCCATTGCAACCCACGGGGCGGGTCGGCGAGTTCGTCGCTGGCGTGCGTTTTCGTGCCTGGCAACCGGCCAACTGCCTGCAACCAACCATCCCGGTCCACGCGCCCCTGGTGTTCGACTTGCTCGACACCTGGATGCAGCGCTCGCTGGGCGGCTGCCAGTATCACGTCGCCCATCCGGGCGGACGCAATTACGACAGCTTGCCGGTCAATGCCAACGAGGCCGAGAGTCGGCGGATGGCGCGTTTCTTCCGCATCGGACACACGCCGGGGAAACTTCCCATACCCAATCTGGAAATTAACGACGAACTGCCGATGACACTCGATTTGCGACGTTTCTAAACCGTACGCGACGCTCGGATTTTTCGTATATCCGGGTGTCACGAGCCTGCGTTAGTCTGACCGTTCATTGCTGTCTGCCGAGCTTTCCATGCCTGACCTGCTAGACCGCTACCCGCTGACGGCGGGCACCTATCACGAACTGCTCGACGACAGTGGCGCCGTGCGCCCGCACTGGCGTCGGCTGTTCGAGCAGTTGCAACGCAGCACGCCGGCGCAACTGGTGCAGCGCCAGGCCCTGCTGACCCGGCAAATCCAGGAAAACGGTGTCACTTACAATGTCTATGCCGATCCCAAGGGCGCTGACCGGCCATGGGAGCTGGATCTGCTACCCCATGTGATCGCGGCTGATGAGTGGGAGCAATTGTCGGCCGGCATCGCTCAGCGGGCGCGCTTGCTCAATGCCGTGCTGGCTGACCTTTACGGTCCGCAACGGCTGATAGCCGAAGGTCTGCTGCCCGCCGAGCTGGTGTTCGGTCACAACAACTTCCTTTGGCCCTGTCAGGGCATCAGCCCGCCTGACGGGGCTTTTCTGCATCTGTACGCCGTGGACCTGGCGCGCACGCCCGATGGCCGCTGGTGGGTCACGGCGGATCGTACCCAGGCGCCGTCGGGTGCCGGGTATGCGCTGGAAAACCGCACCATCGTGTCCCGGGCCTTTCCCGAGCTGTACCGCGATATGAAAGTGCAGCACCTGGCCGGGTTCTTCCGTACCTTGCAGGAAACCCTGGCCCGTCAGGCCCCGAGTGACGGGGATGCGCCATTGGTGGTGCTGCTGACGCCGGGGCGTTTCAACGAAAGCTATTTCGAACATTTGTACCTGGCGCGTCAGCTCGGTTATCCGTTGGTGGAGGGCGGTGACCTGACGGTGCGCGATGCCACGGTCTACCTGAAGACCCTGAGTGGTCTGCGTCGGGTACACGCGATCATGCGTCGGCTCGATGACGATTTTTGCGACCCGCTGGAGCTGCGCACCGATTCGGCCCTCGGTGTGCCGGGTTTGCTGGAAGCCGTGCGGCAGGGGCGGGTGCTGGTGGCCAACGCGCTCGGCAGCGGAGTGCTGGAGTCGCCGGGCTTGTTGGGTTTTCTGCCGAAGATCAATCAATTCCTGTTCGGCGAAGAATTGATCCTGCCGTCTATCGCCACCTGGTGGTGCGGTGAGGCGCCGGTTTTGGCCCAGGCCTTGGAAAAACTGCCGGAGCTGCTGATCAAACCGGCGTTTCCGTCCCAGAGCTTTGCACCGGTATTTGGTCGTGATTTGGGTGAAAAACAGCGCCATGAGCTTGCCGAGCGCATGCAGGCCAGGCCCTACGCTTATGTGGCGCAAGAACTTGCGCAATTGTCCCAGGCGCCGATCTGGCAAGCCGAAGACGGTCAACTGCAACCCCGGGCCATCGGTATGCGCGTGTATGCGGTGGCCAGCCGCGACGGTTATCGGGTACTGCCCGGTGGCTTGACCCGGGTCGCCGCGCAAGCCGATGCCGAAGTGGTGTCGATGCAGCGCGGTGGCGCCAGCAAGGACACTTGGGTGCTGGGCGATCGAGCGCCCAGCGGCGAACAATGGAAGGCTCAGCGCAACATCGGCGTGCATGACCTGGTGCGGCGCGATCCATACCTGCCATCGCGGGTGGTGGAAAACCTGTTCTGGTTTGGCCGTTACTGCGAACGTTGCGATGACAGTGCCCGTTTGCTGCGCATCATGCTGGCGCGCTATGTCGACGGCGACGACCCGCAAGCCTTGCAGGCCGCGGTCGATCTCGGCGAACGGCTGATGCTGCTGCCCGATGAAGGCGATTTACCCGAACGCCTGTTGGCAGCGTTGCTCGGCGACGATTGGCCGTTCAGCCTGCGTTCCAACCTGCAACGCTTGCAGTGGGCCGCTTCGCAGGTGCGCGGCAAGCTCTCGCGGGAAAACTGGCAGGCGCTGGTGGAGTTGCAGCGCGAAGCCATGGAGCTGGAAACCGAAGAACCGGATTTCGGCGAGTTGCTGGATTTTCTCAACCGTCTGGTGATGTCCCTCGCGGCGTTGTCCGGCTTTGCCCTGGACGACATGACGCGGGACGAAGGCTGGCGTTTCCTGATGATTGGCCGGCGTATCGAGCGTCTGCAATTTCTCAGCGGTAGCCTGGCGGCGTTCCTGCGGGGCGCCGGGGCTTTCGATCAGGCCGGGCTGGAATGGTTGCTGGAACTGGGCAACAGCAGCATCACCTACCGTTCTCGATACCTGGCGGTGGCGCAACTGATCCCGGTGCTCGACCTGCTGTTGCTCGACGAGCAGAACCCTCACGCCGTGTTGTTCCAGTTGAAACTGGTGACCCGCACCCTCAAACGCCTCAACGATGACTTTGGCGTCCCGCGTGAAGCGGGGCTGGCGCAATTGGTAGAGCGTCTGGCGCGATTCGATCTGGGCTGCCTGGAAAACCCGCTGTTCGGCGACGCGAGCGTTCGCGCCGCCATCGAGGGGTTGGCCGCGCTGCTGCAAGAGATCGCCGATGCCAGCGGGCAAGTTTCCGATCGCCTGGCGCTGCGGCATTTCGCCCATGTCGACGATGTCAGCCAGCGCACGGTGTCCGTCTGATGAGTGCTCAATACCGGATTTTCCACGACACTCATTATCACTACGACAGCCCGGTGTCCCTGGCCCAGCAACTGGCGCATTTGTGGCCGCGGCCTTGTACCTGGCAGCGCTGCACCGACCGGCAATTGCAGATCAGTCCACAGCCGACCTCGCGTCGCGATGAGCTGGATGTATTTGGCAATCCGCTGACCCGGCTGGCGTTCGAGCGTCCCCACGATGAATTGCTGGTCAACGCCAGCCTCACCATAGAAGTGTTGCCTCGACCTGTGCTGGACTTCAGTCGGTCTCCGGCGTGGGAACACACACGAAGCGCGCTCACCTACAGCAGCCAACCGTTGTCGCCAGAGTTGCTCGAAGCCTGCCGATACCGGTTCGAATCGCCGTATGTGCATTTGAAGAGAAACTTCGTCGAGTTTTCCGAGAGCTGCTTCCCGGCGGGTCGACCGCTATTGCTTGGTGTGCAGGCACTGATGGAGAAAATCTTCAGCGAGTTCACCTTTGATGCCGAGGCGACCCAGGTGGCGACGCCGCTGGTGGAGGTGCTGGAGCGCCGGCGCGGGGTCTGCCAGGACTTTGCGCACCTGATGCTCGCTTGCGTGCGTTCCAGAGGGTTGGCGGCGCGGTACATCAGCGGCTATTTGCTGACCCAACCTCCACCGGGTCAACCACGATTGATCGGTGCCGATGCGTCCCATGCCTGGGTCTCGGTGTTTTGCCCGGTGCTGGGGTGGGTGGATTTTGATCCGACCAACAATGTGCAACCGGCGCTGGAGCACATCACCCTGGCCTGGGGCCGGGATTTTTCCGATGTGTCGCCATTGCGGGGGGTGATTCTGGGCGGGGGTAACCACGACCCGGAAGTCCGCGTCACCGTGATGCCTCTGGATTAACAACGATCAAACTGTGGGAGCGGGCTTGCTCGCGAAAGCAATTTCATATTCAACAAGGATGTCGTCTGACACTGCGCTTTCGCGAGCAAGCCCGCTCCCACAGGGGATGTGCAGTGGTTTCTGGATAGGGGTATTTCAGATTGGTCTGTGAGGGTCGGCAGCAAAGCTGCCAACCCTGGACACAGATCCGGCAGGCCTGATCAGATCAACCGGCCCGGAGGTTCTCAGGCGTCGGGCGCCGAGTCTTTCGGTGCATCAACATCGTCTTCCGCCGCCACTTCACCCTCAGGGTTCAGTGCCGCTTCTTCAGCTGTAGCTTTCTTGCGCTGAAGCTTTTCCTCTTTCTTCTGCTCCTTGGCCAAGTCTCTCTGACGTTTGGCGAAGGAATAATTAGGTTTAGCCATGGGCGATCCTCTGGGGTCGAAGGTGAGGTTGAGCGGCGCATATTCTGCCCTGTATCGGTGCCGAGCCGTTAGCTGGGTTTTTGCTCGGCCCATTTTGGCGCTACGGACGGTTGCCAGGCATCCAGTGCATCGAGCAGGGTTTGCGGCGATTCGCTCACTTGCAGCATGTCACGGTGCTGCTCGCGAACGAAGCCTTCGCCGACGATGTGATCGAGAAAAGACGTCAATTTGCTGTAGAAACCGTTCACTTCCAGCAAACCCAGCGGTTTGCCGTGGTAGCCGAGTTGGCCCCAGGTCCAGACTTCGAACAGTTCTTCGAGGGTGCCAAGGCCACCGGGCAGCGCGATAAAGGCATCGCTGAGCTCGGCCATCCGAGCCTTGCGTGCGTGCATGCCATCGACGACTTCCAGGCGAGTCAGGCCGCTGTGGCCGATTTCCTTGTCCTTGAGGCTTTGCGGGATGATGCCGATCACTTCACCGCCGGCCGCCAGGGCCGCATCGGCGACGATTCCCATCAGCCCCACGGCGCCACCGCCATACACCAGGGTCAGCTTGCGCTCGGCCAACGCCCGGCCAAGGGCAACGGCTGCTTCGCGGTAAGCCGGGTTGGTGCCGGTGCTGGCGCCACAAAATACACAAACAGATGCTAAAGACATACCTTGCTCCATGGTCGATCAGGGCCACAGAGTAAAGGCAGGCGCCCGGCACTCCAAGGACTAGACTTCTTGTTTTGGCGTTTCGTACGTTCCGCTGGCGCCGCAGGCGTAGGCGGCGAGCAAACTGCACAACAGGCTGTTGATGGACATAATCAGTGCTCCGGGTTGAGGGGGACGGCCTGATGATAGGGCCGGACCAGACGCTTGGCCGGTAGATTGTTTTCATCGGTGTCATAGCCTGAAAGTTGTATACAATTTTTGATTCAAGTCATATGAACTTGCGAAGTTTTCAGGCAGTCTTCTGTCCATTCGCGATTTTGTTAACCCTGCCTTGGAGATTCACCATGTTTGCCAAACTCGTTGCGGTATCCCTGTTGACACTGGCTAGCAGCCAACTGATGGCTGCCGAGTGCAAGACCACCATTGACTCCACCGACCAGATGTCTTTTGACACGAAGGCCATTGAAATCGACAAGAGCTGCAAGACGTTTACCGTGGAACTCAAGCACTCCGGCAGCTTGCCGAAGAACGTCATGGGCCATAACTGGGTGCTGAGCAAAGACGCCGACATGCAGCCGATCGCCACCGACGGCCTGAGCGCCGGCATCGACAAGAACTATCTGAAAGAAGGTGATGCGCGCGTTATCGCTCACACCAAGATCATCGGCGCTGGCGAGACAGACTCGGTGACCTTCGATGTGTCCAAGCTGAATGCCGCTGAAAAATACGGTTTCTTCTGCTCGTTCCCGGGCCACATCTCGATGATGAAAGGCACCGTGACCCTGAAGTAATCAGGCACACCGCGTTATCGTTCTTCGCGAGCAAGCCCGCTCCCACAAGGTTCTATGTCGGACACAATTTTTGTGAACACCTGAAACCCTGTGGGAGCGGGCTTGCCCGCGAAGGGGCCAGAAGCATCGACGCATGTTTTGGCCAAAGAAAAAGCCCGCTGAAGCTCAACACTTCAGCGGGCTTTTTCATTCACTCACGGCTCAAGGCGCAAACGGCATTACACGCTTGTGATGGGTCTTGTTGTACGTGTCGCAAATGATCTTGAACGCTTCCTCACGCACCGGATTGCCGTGCAGGAAGGCGTCGATCTCGGCGTAGGTCACGCCGTGGGAGGCTTCGTCCGGTTTTCCGGGCGAGAGGTCTTCAAGGTCGGCGGTCGGGACTTTCTCCACCAGCGACTCCGGTGCGCCGAAGCTGCGGGCGATGGCGCGGACCTGGTTTTTCACCAGGCCGCTCAGTGGCGCGAGGTCGCAGGCGCCGTCACCGAACTTGGTGAAGAAACCCATCACCGCTTCCGCCGCGTGATCGGTGCCGATCACCAGGCCATGGGCCGCGCCGGCGATGGTGTACTGGGCGACCATGCGCATGCGCGCCTTGGTGTTGCCGAGTACGAAATCCACCGACACCGCATGCTTGCCTTCGAAGGCCGCCACTTCATTGGCCAGGGCCTTGACCGCCGGGCCGATATTCACGGTGTGGCGTTCGTCCGGTTTGATGAAATCCACCGAAGCCTGGGCGTCGTGCTCATCGAACTGGGTTTCATAGGGCAGGCGCACGGCGATGAATTTGTAGGCGGCATCACCGCTGCGCTGGCGCAGTTCGCGGACGGCACGCTGGGCCAGCAGGCCGGCGGTCAGCGAATCGACGCCGCCGCTGATGCCCAACACCAGGGTTTTCAGCCCGGAATTGACCAAGCAGTCCTGAATAAAGGCAATCCGTCGGGCGACTTCGGTTTCAAGAGCGGCCTCGTCGGTGAACGGTGGCTGGACCTTGAGCTGTTCAGCAATCTCACGCTGTACGGCTTGCATGAATTTACTCCTTGCTAGGTGAACTGGATAAGGCAGGAACCTGGAAAACATGTCGCAAATAAGCGACGAAATTCGGGTCTTTGCAGTGCGTCTTGCCAGGCTCGTCGGAGATCTTCGCCACCGGCTGGCCGTTGCAGGCGGTCATTTTAAGCACGATGCTCATCGGTTCGACACCCGGAATGTCACAGGTCAGGTTGGTGCCGATGCCGAAACTGACATTGATCCGACCGCGCAGCGCCCGGAATATCTCCAGGGCCTTGGGCAGGGTCAGGCTGTCGGAGAAGGTCAGCGTCTTGCTCATCGGGTCGATGCCGAGCTTGTGATAGTGGGCGATGGCTTTTTCCGCCCACAGCACCGGATCACCCGAGTCGTGGCGCAAACCGTCGAAAAGCTTGGCAAAAAACAGATCGAAATCGCCGAGGAAGGCATCCATGGTGATGCAGTCGGTCAGGGCAATCCCCAGCAGGCCACGGTATTCGCGGACCCAGCAATCAAGTGCGGCGATCTGGCTGTCGATCAGCCGTGGGCCGAGTTGCTGGTGCGCCATGATCCATTCGTGGGCCATGGTGCCCAGGGGTTTCATGTCCAGCTCCCGGGACAGGTGCACGTTGCTGGTGCCGACGAAGCGTCCGGGGAAATCGTGCTTGAGCACATTCACCACTTCTTCCTGCACGCGGTAGGAAAAACGACGTCGGGTGCCGAAATCGGCTACCTGCAATTCGGACAATTCGTCGCTGCTGGCGTTGGCGCTCAGCCAGTCGAACTTGCGGTAGAGCTGTTCACGGGCCTGCCCCAGCACGACTTCGCGGTAGCGATAGCGGTTGCGCACCTCACTGACCAGCGCCAGCAGCGGCACTTCGAACAGGATCACATGCAGCCAAGGGCCTCGCAGGCGGATAAACAGATCGCCGTTTTCGATGCCGGTGTGGATGTAGCGCAGGTTGAAGCGAAACAACCCGAGAAAACGCAGGAAGTCCGGTTTCAGGAAGCTAATGCGTTCCAGAAAACTCAATTGGTCGGCGCTCAGGCTCAGTTCGGCCAGGCGCTCGATCTGGAAACGGATCTCCGCCAGGTACGGGCGCAAATCCTCGCTGTTACGGCAACGAAACTCCCATTCGACTTCGACATTCGGATAGTTGTGCAGCACCGCCTGCATCATCGTCAGTTTGTAGAAGTCGGTGTCGAGCAGGTTCTGCACGATGCGATCGGCAAACACACTCTCGCTCATAACGGGAATCTCCAGCGTTGCAGCGGTATTGATCAATGGCGCTAGTGGCGCATATCAGGGACAAGGATTACCAGCATTTTTTAGACTAAGGCAGGCCCTTGTAGGAGCTGGCTTGCCAGCGAAAGCGGACTTTCAGTCAACATTGTTTTTGAATGTGCCGGCCTCTTCGCTGGCAAGCCAGCTCCTACAAGGCGATGGCGCCCGTCAGGTCGCATCCGGGCTATCAACCTGCTCCAGCATCCACTTCACAAAATCCCGCACCTTGGGTACTTCCGCCGAGTGCTCTGGGTACGCAAGGTAATAGGCATCGCTGCTGGGCATTGCATGCTGCCAGGGAATGACCAGCTTGCCGTCGGCCAGTTCCTCCTCCACCAGAAAACGGGGTAGCAGCGCCACGCCGCAGCCGACTTGGGCGGCGCGGATGCACATATAGAAAGTTTCGAAACGCGGACCGTGGTAGCTGTGCTCGGTGTGGTAGCCCTGGTGGTCGAACCAGTCATGCCAGGCCTGGGGGCGGGAAGCGTTTTGCAGCAGGACCAGGTCGGTCAGTTGCGTCGGGTCGGTGAACGGTGTGTCTGGCAGGCTGCCCGGGGCACACACCGGCACCAGTTCTTCGCCGAACAGCTTCAGGCATTCGGTGCCGGGCCGTGAGCCCTGGCCGAAGTAGAACGCCAGGTCGCTGCGACCTTGCAGCAGGTCGTCGGCTTCCTGCTCGCTGCACAGGTCCAGATGGATCGACGGGTGCCGCAGGCGCCAGCCTTTCAGGCGCGGCACCAGCCAGCGTGCGCCGAAGGTGGGAGGCGTGGAGACCCGCAGGACTTCTGTTTCGCCACCGTAGGAACGCAGGTAATGGGTCGACATCTCGACCTGCGTGAGGATTTTTCGCACCTCAACCAGATACAGATCGCCGGCCGGCGTCATCTGCAGGCGTCGGCGCACCCGACGAAACAGCAGGTGCTGCAATAGTTCTTCGAGTTGCGCGACCTGTTTGCTCACGGCGCTTTGGGTCAGGTTCAGCTCTTCGGCGGCCCGGGTGAAGCTCAAGTGCCGGGTAACGGCCTCGAAGCACTGCAACGCAGCGATCGATGGCAAGTAGCGTTTATTCAGCATGGGCGGTCCTTGATTCTTGTTTCTTTATTGCCAGCAATGCACAGCATGAATAAACGGAATGATATCTCTCTTAAAGGTCGTTTGTTGAGTAACCTCCGGGCAGCTAAAACTACAGGTCTGATCAGCCGTGAATTTCCGGCTGCACGTGTTCTGTCTTTTGCTTGAGGAGTGACCCATGGTTGCCGCATTGCTTGATCGTCTAGGTGTGAACCCGGCCCTGTACCAGAACGGCAAAGTGCCGGTGCATTCGCCAATCGATGGCAGCAAGATCGCCGCCGTGAACTGGGAAGGCGCCGCTGAAGTCGAGCAGCACATCAGTCGCGCAGATCATGCGTTCGAACTGTGGCGCAAGGTTCCGGCACCGCGCCGTGGTGAACTGGTGCGGCAGTTTGGCGAGGTGCTGCGCGAATACAAGGCCGACCTCGGCGAACTGGTGTCCTGGGAAGCCGGCAAGATCACCCAGGAAGGCCTGGGTGAAGTTCAGGAAATGATCGACATCTGCGACTTCGCCGTTGGCCTGTCCCGTCAGCTGTACGGCTTGACCATCGCCTCCGAGCGTCCTGGCCACCACATGCGCGAAACCTGGCACCCGCTGGGCGTCGTCGGCGTGATCAGTGCGTTCAACTTCCCGGTCGCCGTCTGGGCCTGGAACACCACGCTGGCGCTGGTCTGCGGCAACCCGGTGGTGTGGAAACCGTCGGAAAAGACCCCGCTCACTGCACTGGCCTGCCAGGCGCTGTTCGATCGCGTCGTGAAGAACTTCAGCGATGCACCTGTGCACCTGTGCCAGGTGGTCATCGGCGGTCGCGATGCTGGCGAAGCGCTGGTGGACGACCCTCGCGTGGCGCTGATCAGCGCCACCGGCAGCACCCGCATGGGCCGCGAAGTGGCACCGAAAGTGGCCGCGCGCTTTGCCCGCAGCATTCTCGAACTGGGCGGTAACAACGCGATGATCCTCGGTCCGAGTGCCGACCTGGACATGGCCGTTCGCGCGATCCTGTTCAGCGCCGTCGGCACTGCCGGTCAGCGCTGCACCACCCTGCGTCGCTTGATTGCTCATGAGTCGGTGAAAGAAGAAATCGTCACCCGCCTGAAAGCCGCGTACTCGAAAGTACGTATCGGCCATCCGCTGGAAGGCAACCTGGTCGGCCCGCTGATCGACAAGCAAAGCTTCGAGAACATGCAGGATTCGCTTGAGCAGGCCTTGAGCGAAGGCGGTCGGGTGTTCGGTGGTGAGCGCCAACTGGAAGGTCAATTCCCCAACGCCTACTACGTTTCGCCAGCCATCGTCGAAATGCCAGAGCAGAGCGACGTCGTGTGCCATGAAACCTTCGCTCCGATCCTGTATGTGGTCGGCTACACCGACTTCCAGGAAGCGCTGCGCCTGAACAACGCCGTGCCACAAGGCCTGTCTTCGTGCATCTTCACTACCGATGTGCGTGAAGCAGAGCAGTTCATGTCGGCGGTGGGCAGCGACTGCGGCATCGCCAACGTCAACATCGGCCCGAGCGGCGCGGAAATCGGTGGTGCGTTCGGTGGCGAGAAAGAAACCGGCGGCGGTCGTGAGTCCGGCTCCGATGCATGGCGCGGCTACATGCGCCGCCAGACCAACACCGTGAACTACTCGCTGGAATTGCCGTTGGCGCAGGGCATCACGTTCGACTAAATCTCGAGTCGGACAGTGATCCCCTGTGGGAGCGGGCTTGCTCGCGAAAGCGGTTTATCAGTCACATTGATGCTGGATGTGCCGACGCTTTCGCGAGCAAGCCCGCTCCCACATTTGAATGAATGTGTTTGTTGGGTTTCTGTTGGAGTCTGGCAATGCCGTTACGCGATGAGTGTCTGTGGGAAAAACTGACGCCGCAAAGGCCGGACAATTCGGCCCTCAAGGGGGAGGTCACGGTGGATGTCTGCGTCATCGGCGCCGGGTTTACCGGTTTGTCGGCGGCGGTGCATCTGCTGGAACAAGGCAAGACCGTTTGTGTGCTGGAGGCCCATCGTGCCGGCCATGGTGGTTCGGGGCGCAACGTCGGGCTGGTCAATGCCGGGATGTGGATTCCCCCGGACGAGATCGAAGCCGGGTTTGGCAAGGAGGTCGGCAGCCAGCTCAACCGTATGCTGGGTGCGGCGCCATCCCTGGTGTTCAGCCTTGTGGACAAGTACAACATCGATTGCCAGTTGCGCCGCGAAGGTACGCTGCACATGGCGCACAACGCCCGTGGCGAAGCCGACTTGCGCAGTCGT
This sequence comes from Pseudomonas sp. GW821-FHT01C01, assembly GCF_059422645.1. NCBI lineage: Bacteria > Pseudomonadati > Pseudomonadota > Gammaproteobacteria > Pseudomonadales > Pseudomonadaceae > Pseudomonas > Pseudomonas sp. GW821-FHT01C01. Next base: position 14,469 of record NZ_JBWKXF010000030.1, read on the forward strand.
GAAGAACAATGGAAACGCCGTGGGGCGCCGGTGGAATTGTTGACGGGTCAGGCCTGCGAACAAGCGACGGGTACCCAAAAGATCGCCGCCGCGCTGCTCGATCGCCGCGCCGGCACGCTCAACCCGATGGCCTATACCACGGGTCTGGCCAAGGCAGCCATCGGCCTGGGCGGTCAATTGTTCGATCATTCCCCGGTCACCCGACTCGAACGCCAGGGCCAGCGCTGGTCAGTGCAAACCGCCCAGGGCTCGGTCATGGCCGAGAAAGTGGTGATTGCCTCCAATGCCTACACCGAAGGCGACTGGACGGAGCTGCGGCGCAATTTCTTCCCAGGTTATTACTATCAAGTGGCCTCGGTCCCGCTGACCGAAGAGGCTGCGCAGCAAATTCTCCCCGGCGGCCAGGGTTCCTGGGACACCCGCCAGGTCCTGAGCAGCATTCGTCGGGATAAGGACGGAAGGCTGCTGCTTGGCAGTCTCGGCAATGGCAATCAGAAGCCGGCCTGGTTTCTCAAGGCCTGGGCTGACCGGGTGCAGCAACACTACTTCCCGTACCTCAAACTGGTGGAGTGGGAGTGCACCTGGACCGGTTGTATCGCTTTCACCCCCGACCATTTGATGCGCCTGTTCGAACCGGCGCCCGGTTTAGTGGCAGTTACCGGTTACAACGGACGGGGCGTGACCACGGGTACGGTGGTCGGCAAAGCCTTTGCCGACTACTTGTGTAACGGAAATCCTCAAGCGTTACCGATTCCTTTCGCGCCCATGCAGCCTTTGGCCGGGGTGGGGTTGCGCAGCTGTCTGTATGAGGCGGGGTTCTCGCTGTATCACGCAGGCCAGTGCCTGCGGATCGTGATCTGAATGTTGATTTTCGTAGTGAAAAGCGGCGCTTTTTCGATCTGCAGCTAGCCTGTAGTGGTGCGGGTTGTAGCAGTCCCGCACCAGCAGTGTGCACTTCGGTGACGCACGTTGTTACAGGCTGGTTGCACGTCGTTTAAAGCCGCGGTTGCAATGATGGCGCAGGCGGGTTGCGCCTGAAAAAAATTATGGTTTTACCTTCCGCGGTCTAGACGGTTGCACGCCCAATGAAAATGGGCCCGAAACAGTCGAAATAACAAGAAAGCAGCGACTTTTTTCAGAATAAAAAACCGATGGCACGGCCCTTGCTCTGAGCATTCAGTGAAGTCGCAGTGCCAATTAAAAAAACCATGGAGCACCACCTCATGTCCCAGACGTTTTACAAGAAAGGCTTTCTGGCCCTCGCAGTGGCAACTGCGTTGGGTGTTTCTGCGTTTGCTCAGGCTGACATCAAGATCGGCGTAGCGGGACCCATGACAGGCGCCAACGCGGCATTTGGCGAGCAGTACATGAAGGGTGCACAGGCAGCAGCCGATGCGGTCAACGCAGCGGGCGGCGTGAACGGGGAAAAAATCGTCCTGGTCAAGGGCGATGACGCCTGCGAACCGAAACAGGCTGTGACAGTCGCCAAGGATCTGACCGAAAAGAAAGTCGCTGGTGTGGTAGGTCACTTCTGCTCCTCGTCGACCATCCCTGCCTCCGAGATCTACGACGAAGCCGGCATCATCACGATCACCCCGGGTTCCACCAACCCCAAGGTGACTGAGCGCGGCCTGAGTGCCATGTTCCGCATGTGCGGGCGTGACGACCAGCAAGGTATCGTGGCTGGCGACTATGTTGTCGACGTGCTCAAGGGCAAGAAAGTCGCCGTACTGCACGACAAGGACACCTACGGCCAAGGCCTGGCGGATGCCACCAAGGCTCAGCTGGAAAAACGCGGCGTGAAGCCGGTGCTGTACGAGGGTCTGACCCGCGGCGAGAAAGACTTCAGCGCCGTCGTCACCAAGATCCGTGCGGCCGGTGCCGACGTGGTCTACTTCGGCGGCTTGCACCCGGAAGCCGGTCCACTGGTTCGGCAGCTGCGTGAACAGGGCCTCAAAGACGTCAAGTTCATGTCCGATGACGGCATCGTGACTGACGAACTGGTGACCACCGCCGGTGGCCCACAGAACGTTGATGGCGTACTGATGACCTTCGGTGCCGACCCACGTCTGCTGCCAGACAGCAAGACCGTGGTAGACGCTTTCCGCAAGGCCGGCACCGAGCCTGAAGGCTACACCCTGTACGCCTACGCTTCGGTCCAGACCCTGGCTGCAGCCTTCAATGGCGCCAAGTCCAACAAGGGCGAAGACGCTGCCAAATGGCTCAAGGCTAATCCGGTCAAGACCGTCATGGGCGAGAAGACCTGGGACAGCAAGGGCGACCTGAAAGTCTCCGACTACGTGGTTTACCAGTGGGACAAGGACGGCAAATACCACCAGCTGGAAAAACAGAAGTAAGGGCTGACCCGATCGGCTGAACCCACTGATCCCCTGTAGGAGCGAGCACGCTCGCGAAAAACGTCAACGATAACGCGTGCTTGCTGGTTCAACGCGTTGTCCTCAGGTTCTTCGCGAGCAAGCTCGCTCCTACAGGGGGGCGGTGGTGGCCGGCCTGATCGTGGCTGACATTGCTCCGACGTAAATCTGTATTTTCCTTAGAAGAACCGCACAGCCACATGTGCAGGTTCTCATTGCGTGAGATTGCGTTATGGATGGTATTTTCCTGCAGCAACTGGTCAACGGCCTGACCCTCGGGTCGGTCTATGGCCTGATCGCCATCGGCTACACAATGGTCTATGGCATCATCGGCATGATCAACTTCGCCCACGGCGAGGTTTACATGATTTCCGCTTACCTCGCGGCAATCAGTCTGGCTCTGCTGGCATACTTCGGTATTGAATCCTTCCCCCTGTTGATGCTCGGCACACTGATCTTCACCATCGTCGTCACGGCGGTGTATGGCTGGGTCATCGAGCGTGTTGCCTACAAACCCCTGCGTAACTCCACCCGACTGGCACCGCTGATCAGCGCCATCGGGATCTCGCTGATTCTGCAAAACTATGCACAGATCGCCCAGGGTGCCCGCCAGCAAGGCGTTCCGACACTGCTGACTGGTGCATGGCGAGTAGAAGTCGGGACCGGCTTCGTCCAGCTCACTTACACCAAGATCTTCATTCTGGTCGCAGCGTTTGTCGGGATGGGCCTGCTGACCTATGTCATCAAGTACACCAAGCTCGGCCGCATGTGCCGCGCGACCCAGCAAGACCGCAAGATGGCCTCGATCCTGGGGATCAACACCGACCGCATCATTTCCTACGTGTTCATTATTGGTGCAGCGATGGCGGCCCTGGCCGGCGTGCTGATCACCATGAACTACGGCACGTTCGACTTCTACGCAGGCTTCGTCATCGGCATCAAGGCGTTCACCGCCGCGGTGCTCGGCGGGATTGGCTCGTTGCCTGGTGCCATGCTCGGCGGGATCATCCTCGGCATCTCCGAGTCGCTGTTCTCCGGTCTGGTCAACTCGGACTACAAAGACGTCTTCAGCTTCTCGCTGCTGGTTCTCGTTCTGGTCTTTCGGCCCCAGGGCCTGCTCGGCCGTCCTCTTGTGTCGAAGGTGTAAGCAATGTCTTCAACCACTCATAAAATTGGTCTTAAAAAAAGCCTGGTTGACGCGGTTCTTGCCGGCCTCGTGGCCCTGATTGTGTTCGGCCCGATTGTCGGCATCGTCCTCGATGGCTATGGCTTCAACCTGGAAACGACCCGGGTAGCCTGGATTGTCGCTATCGTCATGGCCGGTCGTTTTGCCTTGAGCCTGTTCCTGCAAACCCCAAAGGGCCTGAGAATTCTCGAAGGCTTTGAAAGTACCGGCTCCGGGGTTCATGTACTGGCGCCTGATTACAAATCCCGGTTGCGCTGGATCATCCCGCTGATGATTGTCATCGCCGTGGTGTTCCCGTTTTTCTCCAACTCCTACCTGCTGGGCGTGGTCATCCTCGGGCTGATCTACGTATTGCTGGGGCTGGGTTTGAACATTGTGGTCGGCCTGGCCGGCCTGCTCGACCTGGGTTACGTGGCGTTCTACGCCATCGGCGCCTACGGCCTGGCGCTCGGTTATCAGTACCTGGGGCTGGGTTTCTGGACGGTGTTGCCACTGGCGGCGATCACGGCCGGTCTGGCCGGTTGCATCCTCGGTTTCCCGGTGCTGCGCCTGCACGGTGACTACCTGGCGATCGTGACCCTGGGCTTCGGTGAAATCATTCGGTTGATCCTCAACAACTGGCTGTCCCTGACCGGCGGCCCGAATGGCATGGCAGCGCCGTTGCCAACCTTCTTCGGCATCGAGTTCGGAAAAAGGGCGAAAGAGGGCGGGGTGCCGTTCCATGAGTTCTTCGGCATCGCCTACAACCCTGACGTGAAGTACTACTTCATCTACGCCGTGTTGTTCCTGGTGGTCCTGGCCGTGTTGCACATCAAGCATCGCCTGACCCGCATGCCGGTCGGCCGCGCCTGGGAAGCCCTGCGCGAAGACGAAATCGCCTGCCGCTCCATGGGCCTGAACCACGTGCTGGTCAAGCTCTCGGCATTCACCATCGGTGCTTCGACTGCCGGGCTGGCCGGGGTGTTCTTCGCCACTTACCAGGGTTTCGTCAATCCGACGTCGTTCACTTTCTTTGAGTCGGCGCTGATCCTCGCCATCGTGGTACTCGGCGGCATGGGCTCGACCATAGGTGTCGTCATCGCGGCATTCGTGCTGACCGTGGCTCCGGAACTGCTGCGTGGCTTCGCCGAATACCGAGTGCTGCTGTTTGGCATCCTTATGGTGTTGATGATGATCTGGCGACCGCGCGGCCTGATTCGGATCAGCCGTACCGGTGTGACCCCGCGTAAAGGAGTAGCGCCATGAGCGAAGTCGTACTCTCGGTAGAGAAGCTGATGATGCACTTCGGCGGCATCAAGGCGTTGAACGATGTCAGTCTGAAAGTCCACCGCAACTCGATCTTCGCCCTGATCGGCCCCAACGGCGCCGGCAAGACCACGGTGTTCAACTGCCTGACCGGGTTCTACAAGGCCTCCGGCGGCAAGATCGAACTCAACATTCGCGGCCAGCAGACCAACGTCATCAAGTTGCTGGGCGAGTCGTTCAAGCCAACCGATTTCGTCTCGCCTAAATCCTTCGCCAGTCGGCTGTTCTACAAGGCGTTCGGCGGCACCCACCTGGTGAACCGTGCCGGGCTGGCGCGGACCTTCCAGAACATTCGCCTGTTCAAGGAAATGTCGGTGCTGGAAAACCTGCTGGTGGCCCAACACATGTGGGTCAACCGCAGCATGCTCGCCGGCATCCTCAATACCAAAGGCTATCGCAAGGCCGAAAGCGATGCGCTGGACCACGCGTTCTACTGGTTGGAAGTGGTGGATCTGGTGGACTGCGCCAACCGCCTGGCCGGTGAGCTGTCCTACGGCCAGCAACGCCGCCTGGAAATCGCCCGGGCCATGTGCACCCGTCCGCAGATCATCTGCCTCGACGAACCGGCCGCCGGCCTCAACCCTCAGGAAACCGAAGCGCTGAGCGCGATGATCCGGCTGCTGCGCGACGAGCACGATCTGACCGTGGTGCTGATCGAACACGACATGGGCATGGTTATGAGTATCTCCGACCACATCGTGGTGCTGGACCACGGCATCGTCATCGCCGAGGGCGGACCCGATGCGATTCGTAACGATCCGAAAGTGATTGCGGCCTACCTGGGCGCCGATGAAGAGGAAGTGGTGCTATGAGCCAACCCATCCTCGAACTCAAGGAACTGGATGTGTTTTACGGGCCGATCCAGGCCCTGAAGAAAGTCTCGCTGCACATCAAGGAAGGGGAAACCGTCAGCCTGATCGGCTCCAACGGCGCCGGCAAGTCGACCCTGCTGATGTCGATCTTCGGCCAGCCACGGGCAGCCGACGGGCAGATCCTCTATCAGGGCGTGGATATTACCCACAAGTCGTCCCACTACATCGCTTCCAACGGCATCGCGCAATCGCCGGAAGGGCGGCGGGTGTTCCCCGACATGACCGTCGAGGAAAACCTGCTGATGGGCACCATCCCCATCGGTGACAAGTACGCCAAGGAGGACATGCAACGCATGTTCGAGTTGTTCCCGCGGCTCGAAGAGCGGCGTACCCAGCGGGCGATGACCATGTCCGGTGGCGAGCAGCAGATGCTCGCCATTGCCCGGGCCCTGATGAGCCGGCCCAAGTTGTTACTGCTGGATGAGCCGAGCCTGGGCCTGGCGCCGATCGTGGTGAAGCAGATCTTCGCCACCCTGCGAGAACTGGCCAAGACCGGCATGACCATCTTCCTGGTGGAACAGAACGCCAACCACGCCTTGCGGTTGTCGGACCGGGCGTACGTGATGGTCAACGGCGAAATCCGCATGACCGGCACTGGCAAGGAGTTGCTGGTCAACGAGGATGTGCGTAACGCCTATCTCGGCGGGCACTGAGTTCTGGTTGTGACGCACAAGCCCCGGCGCGCAATCGCCGGGGCTTTTTTGTCTCTCCAAATACCGCCAATTCCCCTGTAGGAGCGAGCTTGCTCGCGATAAACCCGAGAACGCTGCAGGGTGTCTGGCTTCCCGCGTTATCGTTCACGACCATCGCGAGCAAGCTCGCTCCTACAGGGATCGCAGGAAATTGTGGAAAACAATATTTCCAAGCTCGCAAAGCGCGACATAAAGCCGCTGCAAATAGTTGTTTTGCCACGGTTTTGACTTGTCCCCGTTTGCTGTGGAACCGGCTGTGAATAACGTGGGAGTAGCTGGCTGCAGGCCTTTGAAACCGTGGCTTGCAGAGGTGTGGTTGTTTTTTGATCAGGTGTTTTTGAGCAACTCTCAGGCTGCTTTGTCAACCTTTTTGTTCGTGATGGAACTGCGTGGATTCAGCGTGGACAAGCCTGTGGATAAGTCTGTGATTAAACTCTGGAAAGACCCGGCTGAAGGCCGTGGTTACTGGCTTGGCGCCATCGCTGGTTTGACCCGTCAGTCATGAAAATGGCCAAGGGCTACACAGCAGGTGGTTGAGGGTCAAGCAAAAAAGTTTTGAATCCCCGCGCAAAGCCTTGTGGTTAGCGGCTTGCAGCTTTTTCACTTGCCCCCAAAGACTGTGGACCGGCCTGTGGATAACGTGCGCGCACATGGCTGCAGGCCATGCTGGTCAAGGGCTTGCCGGGGTTGAGCGTTTTTTGAACAGCTTGAGCGGTGGTTGCCGCTGTGAACAAGGCCGGGCATGCTGCCTGCTGCCGATCGGTTAAGCCACAACGCAATCTGTAGCCGCTGGCGTAGCCTGCGTCCGGCAGTGCAGCAGTCGTAAAATCAGAGTTCGCGGTACGTCAGAGAGATCGTGCAAGCCGGATTTACGACTGCTGCGCAGCCGGACGCAGCCTTCGGCAGCTGCTACAAGGGAGGCTTAGCGTCTGGGGCCGCCTGACTGATCGGCATTAGGCATGCTGCCTGCTGATTTTCTATTTCAATGGCTGGCGATCAGCCGAAGCAAGGAGAACACGATGTCCAACACCCTGTTTATTACCGGCGCGACCTCCGGTTTTGGTGAAGCCTGTGCCCGTCGTTTTGCCGAGGCTGGCTGGAAACTGGTGCTGACAGGCCGTCGTGAAGAGCGCCTCAATGCGCTGTGCGCCGAGCTGTCGAAGCAGACCGAAGTCCATGGCCTGGTGCTCGATGTGCGTGATCGCAAGGCCATGGAAGAGGCGATTGCCAATCTGCCGCCATCCTTTGCCAAGCTGCGCGGGTTGATCAACAACGCCGGCCTGGCCCTGGGTGTCGATCCGGCACCCAAGTGCGACCTGGACGATTGGGACACCATGGTCGATACCAACGTCAAAGGCCTGATGTACAGCACCCGTCTGCTCTTGCCACGCCTGATCGCCCATGGTCGCGGCGCCGGTATCGTCAACCTGGGGTCCATCGCCGGTAACTATCCGTATCCGGGCAGCCATGTGTATGGCGCGACCAAGGCGTTCGTCAAACAGTTCTCCCTGAACCTGCGTTGCGACCTGCAAGGCACGGGCGTGCGCGTCAGCAACATCGAGCCGGGCCTGTGCGAAAGCGAGTTCTCGCTGGTGCGTTTTGCCGGTGACCAGGAGCGTTACAACGCCACTTACGCCGGTGCCGAGGCGATCCAGCCGCAAGATATCGCCGAGACCATTTTCTGGGTCCTCAACGCGCCTGCGCACATCAACATCAACAGCCTGGAGCTGATGCCGGTGAGCCAGACCTGGGCCGGGTTTGCTATTGATCGCAGTGGTGGCAAGGCTTAATACCGAGTCATCGTTCTTCGCGAGCAAGCCCGCTCCCACATTAGACCGCGATCCAGTGTGGGAGCGGGCTTGCTCGCGAAGGCGTCGGAACAGACAGCACGGGACATCAGCTAGACTCCTCACCCAACAACCCCGCCGCACCCGGCGGTCTAGAGGTATTAGAGGAGATCAAGTGAGTAATCGAGGCGAGCAGTCGCTGCTCAAACAATCGACCTTCCTGATGCTCGCCGTGACATTCGCCGGGATCATCACCGGTTTTGCTTCGGGTGCCCAATCCATCCTGTTCGATGGCTTCTTTTCGTTAGTCGCGGCCTTCATCAAGGTCTTGATGCTGATCACCGCCCGGCTGATCGCCAAGGAAAGCAATCAGCGTTTCCAGTTCGGTTCCTGGCACCTGGAGCCCATGGTGTTGGTGATCGAGGGTAGCTTCATTTTCCTGGTCGCCATTTACGCCTTTCTCAACGGCGTGTTCGGCATCATCAGTGGTGGCCGCGAGGTCGAGCTCGGACTGGTGATCGTCTATGCGGCAGTGTTCACCGTCGTCGAGCTCATTTATTTTTTCTACGTCCGCCATTGCAATCGCACACTCAAATCTTCGCTGATCCAGTTCGACAACATCAGTTGGCTGGTGGACGCGATGCTGTCGGCGGGACTGCTGGTGAGTTTCCTGATTGCGCTGCTGCTCAAGACTCAGGGTTACGACAAGTGGGCGGTGTATGTCGACCCGATGATCCTGATTCTGCTGGCCTTGGGCATGCTTCCTCCTGCGTTCAAAATCCTCGGACCGGCATTGCGCGATGTGTTGGGGATCGTCCCGGATCAACTGGACGACAAGGTGCGCCAGGTGATGGACGTGGCCAAGGTTGAACATGGTTTTGACGACTACATTTCCTACGTGCAGAAACACGGCAGGGCCTGTTTTATCGAGATTCACATCGTATTGCCGAAGGATTACTGGCTCGACGGAGTAGGGCAACTGGACAGTTTGCGGGAGGAAATTTCCGCGAAGCTCGGTAAGCCGGATGCAGCGCGATGGCTGACCATCAGCTTTACCGGGGATCGCAAGTGGACTGAGTGATCAACAAGAGGTTTGTGGCGAGGGAGCTTGCTCCCGCTCGGCTGCGAAACAGTCGCAATGCAGGTTTAGGGGCCGCTTCGCGCCCCAGCGGGAGCAAGCTCCCTCGCCACAACGTCAGCCGAGATAGTCCGCTAACCCGCGATAACAGGTCGCCAGGTGGTAGGGCGTGGTCGACGGCATGTCGCGGCGGCTGACTTCACCGTGCTCATCACGACATTCAAACCAGCCTCCTGCGTGCAGCGAACGCTGCTGCAACGCCTGCAATTGACGCAGTACATCCGCTTCGCTGTCCGGGCGCAGCGTCAATGCGCGCAGGTACTCGGCCTGGGCCCAGATACGCTGCGTGGCGTCCCGGACGCCGCCGCCCGGTTCGAGGTCGAGCATGGCCCGCACCGCGCCGGTCTGTAGATCGACGCCCAATTGCTCGGTGAAGGCAAAAGCACGTTGCAGCGAATCATGCAGTTTCGAGACTCGCAGCAGAGCGGATGACTCGAGCAAGTAATACCACTCGAACTGATGCCCCGGTTCAAACCAGTTATCCACAGACCCCAGCGGCTTTTCCATCAGCACGCCGTGCTGCGGATCGATAAAGCGCGCGTGCATGGCTGTGCATAACTCAACGAGCGCGTGTTGCACATCAAGGTCTTCACGCACCGACAGCGTGGCAAGGAAAGCTTCGGCCAGGTGCATCAGCGGGTTTTGCAAAGGGCCGCTGTCCAGCGATGCCCAGTCGCGGTCGAGGGTGGCTTCGTACAGGCCGTCGCCCGTGGCGAAACGTTGGGCGACCACTTCCAGCGAGGCGTTGAGTACCGACTCCACCAGCGGCTCGCGGACCTTGTCCCAGTAATGGGCGCAGGCAAACAGGATGAATGCGTGGGTGTAGAGGTCCTTGCGCGGATCCAGCGGCGCCCCTTGTGCATCGACGCTGTAGAACCAGCCACCGTGCTCGGCATCGTGGAAGTGCCGCTGCAACGAGCGGAACAACGCGGCGGCACGCTCTTCGGCGCCTGGCACCTGACCGATCAGGCTGGCAAACAGATACAGTTGCCGGGCACAGGCCATGGCCCGGTAGCGTTGCGGTGGCAGCGGTTGGTGTTCGGCGTCCAGCGCCTCATAAGGCAACGCCATGTCGGCGTTCCAGCCCGGGCCTTGCCAGAGCGGCACGATGACGTTCAGGAAGTGCTGTTGCACCGAGGCGAACAGGGCGGTCAATTCAGGCTGGGAGGCGGAGCGGGAAACAGGCGGCATTGGCTGGCGTCGTCACGGCAGGGGCGATTGCGCGACATGTTAGCAGAGAGGTCGGCCTGAGCGATGCGGTGTCTGTCAGGCCGCCTTCGCGAGCAAGCCCGCTCCCACAGGTGTACGCATTCCAATGTGGGAGCGGGCTTGCTCGCGAAGAGGCCGTGGAAGGCACTAGAGAATTAACCCGCCAGTAACCACACCCCGGTCGCTGCTGAAGCTGCGCCCGCCAGTCGCACCAACGGCGCGGCGGCCTGCGGCAACGCCCGCACCAGCGCGTAACCTGCTGCATGCAACACCGCCGTCGCGGCGACAAAGCCTGCGGCATAGGTCCATGGACTCGACATCTCCGGCAGTTCCAGCCCATGTGCCACACCATGGAACAGCGCAAACACCGCCGTCGCACCCACCGCCATCACCAACGGTGGACGCACCGCCAACGCTACCGCCAGACCCAACGCCAACACCGACGCGGCAATCGCGCTTTCCAGTACCGGCAGGTTCAATCCTTCAAAACCCAACAGTCCGCCAATCAGCAGGGTGCCGACGAAGGTGCAGGGCAGCGCCCAGCGTGCGGCCCCTTGTTGCTGCGCTGCCCACAGACCGACCGCGAACATCGCCAGCAAGTGGTCGAGGCCGCCAATGGGATGGCTGATACCGGCGATCAAGCCGTTGTCGCCGTGCCCCGGGTGGGCGAAGGCTAGGGCTGGCGTCAGCAGCAAGGCCAGGGTGCCGAGGATGCGTTTGAGTGTCATGGATAAGCTTCCTTGTTGAAGTGGTGATCAGGCCGCGGTCAGCAAGCCCTGGCGTTCGATGAAGGCGATGATCTGTTCCAGGCCCTGGCCGGTTTTCTGGTTGCTGAAGACAAATGGCTTGCCGTTGCGCATGCGCTGGGTGTCGCTGTTCATCATCTCCAGCGAGGCACCCACCAGGGGCGCCAGGTCGATCTTGTTGATCACCAGCAGATCGGACTTGCAGATCCCCGGCCCACCCTTGCGCGGCAGCTTGTCGCCGGCCGAGACGTCGATCACGTAGATCGTCAGGTCGGACAGTTCCGGGCTGAAGGTCGCGGAGAGATTGTCGCCACCGGACTCCACCAGAATCAGGTCCAGTCCCGGGAAGCGGCGGTTCAGTTGGTCCACGGCTTCGAGGTTGATCGAGGCGTCTTCGCGGATGGCCGTGTGCGGGCAGCCGCCGGTCTCCACGCCAATGATGCGTTCCGGCGCCAGGGCTTCGTTGCGCACCAGAAAGTCGGCGTCTTCGCGGGTGTAGATGTCGTTGGTCACGACGGCCAGGTTGTAGCGCTCGCGCAGGGCCAGGCACAGGGCCAGGGTCAGGGCGGTTTTGCCGGAGCCGACCGGGCCGCCGATGCCGACACGCAGGGGTTGTGTGTTCATGTGATTCTCCAAAATAACAGGCCCTAGGAACGGAACAGGCGGCTGTATTGGCGCTCGTGGGCCATACACGCCAGGGACAGGCCGAAAGTGGCGCTGCCGTAGTGATCGGGATCGATTCGGGTGGCGTTCTGTTGAGCTTGTTGAAGCAGCGGCAACAGTTCGCTGGTCAGGCGTTGGGCGGCTTGCTGACCCAATGGCAAGGTCTTCATCAGCACCGCCAACTGGTTTTCCAGCCAGCTCCATAGCCACGCGGCCAATGCGTCCTGCGGGCTGATCTGCCAGGCGCGCGCGGCCAAGGCCCAGCCCAGGGCCAGATGTGGCTCGCTGCGTTGTTCGAGGAAGGCGCGGGCGGGTGTGTCGAGTTCCGGCAAGCCATTGAGCAATTGCTGCAACGAGTAGCCCATCTGTCGGCTCTCCTGATGCAACTCGCGGGTTTCGCGACTGGCGCGGTGTTCCTCGCAGCGTTGCAGCAATTCGCTCCAGTTTTCCTCGCTGGCGGCGATGCAATGGGCGAGCAGCAGCGGTGCTTCGAAGCGGGCCAGGTTCAGTAGTAATTGATCACTGATCCAGCGGCGGGCGCTGTCGGGATCGTGAACGCGACCGTTATCCACAGCCATTTCCAGCCCTTGGGAGTAGCTGTAGCCACCAATCGGCAATTGCGGGCTGGCCAGGCGCAGCAGCGCCCAGGCCGGGTTCATGGGCGTACGCCGAACTGGTGCAGTTTCGGCGCGTAGTTGAAGTCTTCATCACCGTGGCGCGAATGATGATGGCCGCCGCCGTAGGCGCCATGTTCCGGCTGGAATGGCGCTTCGATGTTCGAGGTATCGGCACCGAGTTGTTCGAGCATGGCCTTGAGCACGTAGTCGTCGAGCAGGCGCAACCAGCCGTCGCCGACTTGCAGGGCGACATGGCGGTTACCCAGGTGATAGGCCGCGCGGGTCAGTTCGAAGGCATTGGCGCAGGTGACGTGCAGCAATTGTTCGGGGCGGGCGCAGACTCGCACGATTCGTCCGTCTTCGGCCTGCAGGCATTCGCCGTCGTAAAGCGGCGGCTGGCCGCGCTGCAAAAACAGCCCGACGTCTTCGCCCTCGGCACTGAAACAGCGCAAACGGCTTTTGCTGCGGGCTTCGAACGTCAGGTGCAGTTCGGCGGCCCAAACAGGTTGAGGGTCGATTCTGCGATGAATCACCAGCATCGGAAGGCTTCCAGCAATGGACGATGCTCAGGCTAGAGCAAGGGGCTTGCCAATCGTGGGGAGGCGTAGGAAATGCCTGTCGGAACCGTAGGGAAAGTGTCGGCGGGATGAGAATTCTGGGTGAAGTTGGTGCGCGGCATTTGGTTTGCGCACCAAGTTGAAGCGACGCGGTTCAATGTGGGAGCGGCGGTGCGACGATTCGACTTGCTCGCGAAGGCGGTGTACCTGTCACATCCATGTTGAAAGTGATGGCGCCTTCGCGAGCAAGCCCGCTCCCACAGGTTTACTCGGTACTGCCGAGTCCTTGCCAATGCTTGAGGCCGATAAAGATAAACCGCAGCTGCTGGGTGATTTTCGCCTGGGGTGTCAGGTGTTCAGGCAAGTCCTCGGCTGGCGGATCAATGATGTCCGGCAGGGTGGCGAACACGCTTTTGACGATCAGGTCGGCCATGACGCTCAGGTCGGCGATGTCCAGATGCTGCAGTTTTGGCATCAGTGACAAATCCGCCGCCAGGTCCGAACTGATGTCTTCACGCAAACGACCGATGGCCTTGCGCACCGGCAGCGAACCGCCGAACTGCTCGCGGGCGAGAAACAGGAACTGCGAACGGTTGGCGCTGACCACATCGAGAAAGATCCGCACCGAGGCATCGATGATGCCGCCCATTACGAATTCGTTGTGCCGCACCAGGCGAATGGTTTCGCGGAATGTCTGGCCGACTTCGCTGACCAGCACCAGGCCCAGTTCATCCATATCGGCAAAATGACGGTAGAAACCGGTCGGTACGATCCCGGCGGTTTTCGCGACTTCACGCAGGCTCAGGCTGCCGAATCCTCGGCCGCCATCCATCAAGCGCCGGGCAGCGTCCATCAGGGCGTTACGGGTTTGTTGTTTCTGTTCGGCGCGGGGCAGCATCGCAAGGGCGTTTTCTGGACAGGGACGCGGCGCACTCTAGCAAATCGGCTTTGCCGGCGTCGAACGACTGTATGGGGGATCACGCGGGGAAGTGCGGCATCTATCAAGCGGACCGCTGAAAAGTCAAAAGCCCAATCCGTGGATTGGGCTTTTTTTCAAGGCGGCCATGGGGCTTAGCTCACGGCGCTGTTGCGTTCGATTACACGGTCACCACCACCTTCAGCGAGGGTCTGGCCTTGTGGAGTGCGATCCGAACCACCTTCAGCGAGGGTCTGGCCTTGTGGGGTACGGTCGGTACCATCGGCGGCGAGAGTCTGGCCTTGTGGAGTACGGTCGGTGCCATCGGCAGCAAGGGTCTGGCCTTGTGGCGTACGGTCGGTGCCATCAGCGGCGAGGGTCTGGCCTTGTGGCGTACGGTCGGTACCATCAGCGGCGAGGGTCTGGCCTTGTGGCGTACGGTCGGTGCCATCAGCGGCGAGGGTCTGGCCTTGTGGCGTACGGTCGGTACCATCGGCAGCGAGAGTCTGGCCTTGTGGAGTGCGGTCTGAGCCATCCTGAGTGATCAGGCCTTTTTCTTTCAGGCGATCATTACCGCCTTCGGCGACGGTTTGGCTGAACACCGAGCGGCTGTCTTTCACTTGTGGAGTAGCCTGGTCAGCGGCAGGCAGGGCAAATGCGGTGCTGGCCAGCATCGAGAGGGTAAGGCTAAACAGTAATTGGCGTTTCATGATTATTTTGCTCCTTGGGAGGGCGAATAAGTGGGTACGAGAGCAATGCTACTCTCGATAAGTCGATATGAAAGTTCATAAACGCAATGGTAATAATCAACGGAATTGATTGTTTGCTGCGGGCGCTCTAGAACGGGCGTTTCCGGCGATCAGTTTTGCACCGTTGTGGGTATTTTCGACCCACCTGTGACGTGCAAAAGTGCGGGGGTGGTAACGCTGATCGACTGATCGGTCAGTATTGGACTGGGCGAATTCGGCGAAATCGGTCTTTCGATTAAACCTGCCGGGTTTTTATCAGTCGTAGACTTCATGACGGGCCGCTTTCGGCTCGCTGTTTCACAGGGGCGTCGCAGTCGGGGCGCCCAGTCGTATCAGGAGCCCTGTGCAATGACGCGCACCCGTAAAATGCTTGTGTGGACCCTTTCCAGTTTCCTTACCTTGCTGGTGGTGCTGGTGCTGATCATCGTGTTCTTCGACTGGAACCGGATCAAACCGCCGCTCAATACCAAAGTTTCCGAAGAACTGCACCGCGCTTTCGCCATCAACGGCAATCTGTCGGTGATCTGGCGGCCCGAGCCCGATGAAAGCGGCTGGCGCGCCTGGGTGCCGTGGCCCCACGTGGTGGCCGAGAACCTCAGCCTGGGCAACCCGGACTGGTCGAAGCAACCGCAGATGGTCACCCTCAAGCGCGTCGAACTGCGTATTTCACCCTTGGCCTTGCTGACGCAGCGGGTGGTGATCCCGCGTATCGATCTCACCGAACCGAATGCCGAACTGCAACGTCTGGCAGACGGGCGCGCCAACTGGACGTTCAAATTCGACCCAAAAGACCCGAACGCCGAACCTTCCAGCTGGGTGGTGGATATCGGTGCGATCGGCTTCGACAAGGGCCACGTCACCCTCGACGACCAGAACCTGAAGACTCAGCTCGATCTGCTGATCGATCCGCTGGGCAAACCGATCCCGTTCAGCGATATCGTGGGCGACAAAGCCGCGAAAGCCACGCTGGAACAGGGCGCTGCGCCCCAGGACTACGCGTTCGCTCTGAAGGTCAAAGGCCAGTACCACGGCCAGAAACTCGCGGGCGAGGGCAAGATCGGCGGCCTGCTGGCCTTGCAGGATGCGGCCAGGCCGTTTCCGCTTCAGGCCCAAGTGCAGATCGCTGACACCAGCGTCGAACTGGCCGGCACCCTCACCGATCCGATGAACCTGGGCGCCCTCGACTTGCGCCTGAAACTGGCCGGTACCAGTCTGGGCAATCTCTATCCGCTGACTGGCGTAACCCTGCCGGACACGCCGCCCTATGCCACCGACGGCCATCTGATCGCCAAGTTGCACGAGGCGGGTGGCGCAGTGTTCCGCTATGAAGAATTCAACGGCAAGATCGGCGAAAGCGACATCCACGGCAATCTGACTTACTTGGCCAGCCAGCCACGGCCAAAACTCAGTGGCTCGCTGCTGTCCAATCAACTGTTGTTTGCCGACCTGGCCCCGTTGATCGGCGCCGACTCCAACGCCAAACAGAAGGCTCGTGGCGGTGACAGCAAACAACCGGCCGATAAAGTGTTGCCGGTCGAAGAGTTCAAGACCGATCGCTGGCGCGATATGGATGCGGATGTCGAGTTCACCGGCAAACGCATCGTGCACAACGAAGAACTGCCGTTCAACGACCTCTACACGCACCTGGTGCTCACCGATGGCGTGCTCAGTCTTGAACCGCTGCGCTTCGGCGTGGCGGGTGGCAAGCTGGATGCGCAAATTCGCCTCAATGGCCACACCGATCCACTGGAAGGCCAGGCCAGGCTCACTGCGCGAGGCTTCAAGCTCAAGCAGTTGTTCCCTGGCTTTGAACCGATGAAAACCAGTTTCGGCGAACTCAATGGCGACGCTGATATCAGTGGGCGCGGCAATTCGGTGGCCAAACTGCTGGGCAGCGCCAACGGCAATCTGAAAATGCTCATCAACGATGGCGCCATCAGTCGTGAATTGATGGAACTGGCGGGCCTGAACGTCGGCAACTACGTGGTCGGCAAGATTTTTGGCGACAAGGAAGTGAAGATCAACTGCGCAGCCGCCGACTTTGGCATCCAGTCCGGCCTGGCGAGTACCCGCTTGTTCGTGTTCGATACCGAGAACGCCATTGTTTACATCGATGGCACGGCGAACATGGCGACCGAACAACTGGACCTGACCATCACCCCGGAATCCAAGGGGTGGCGCCTGATTTCATTGCGCTCGCCGCTGTATGTACGGGGCAAGTTCATCAAGCCTGATGCCGGTGTGAAAGCGGTGCCGTTGATGCTACGCGGAGCGGGGATGGTGGCGCTGGGCGTGATCGCCGCCCCGGCAGCGGGGTTGCTGGCACTGGTTGCACCGAGTGGCGGTGAGCCGAACCAGTGCGCACCGTTGCTGGAGCAGATGAAGGCGGGTAAGGCGCCGAAGACGGTGAAGAACTGAACTGTACCTGCAGAAATGCTCAGGCACTGCCGAAACTCCGGGAGCACCTGAGCATCAGGTTGCATTTGAGCTTTTGATTCAGGAAGTCGGCGCTTGAACATGAAGCAACTCGGATTCTATCTTGCTTCCCAGCTTTGCTATGACGGCGTCTCTGATCTGGTTGTACTGGCGCCCATCCAACGAGCTACGCAGTAACCGGAAGTTGTTTTTTCCGTCCTTGATTGCCTTCAACACAGGTTGGTCGAGGATGTCGATTGCAACCCCACTGGTTGTTTTGAACGCGATTTGCAGGGTGATAACGGCTTTATCCTGACGAACAATTGTCAGCAAGGCAGCCGTTGAAATCGGCGCATTTTCCATTGGTGTACCAGTGGCAGACGCGTTGACTTGAAGCTTGTTGATGAGTGTCTCAATGGCCAACGAGCCAGGCGGAAGTTTCTTTAGTTCCGAAAACGCGTTAATAAGAGCTTGTCGTTCATAGCCTGGCAAGTCGCTACTGGCGCATTCTATTACCAGATTCAAAAGGCTTGCACTCTTGAATTCAAGGCGCTGAGCTGTACGACTATTAGTTATCCAGCCAGTTTTTCTGATTGTATCTGTGTAGGTGTTCCAAGATAAGTCGCGATCATTGCTTTGCTTTGCTGCCATAAGTTCGGCAAGCAAGCTGGAGTTTAAAATGTCGCTTTTGAATTCGTCGGAATGTGTACCGCAAAAAATTGTGATATTGCCATTGGCAAGATAAATATCAATAATGCTGTTGTTCATCATTGGCTCTGCTCAGGGTGGTGCGTTGAAGATTAAATCGACGGGTATTGCCGATTTAATCTCCGGGGTAGTTAAAGGTCAGGCAGATCTATAATGAGTTTTTTTCCGCTTTCACTGTATTTGCCATACAGAGTGTCACGCAAGCCGGAAAAAACCTTGGTATCTAGATAGCTGCGCACCGCACCGGATTTTATGGTGGTTGATTGGGTAGTCGACTTCCAGAACAGTATGCCTCGGGTACTTTCCCGCACATCCAGGGATATAAAGTTGAGGATCATGTTCGGTTGCCCGTTTTTATCAGCCCAGACTGGCGCAATGTCGAATTTGGCCTGGGTACCGAGTTTTTGGTTGCGATCAAAGATCTGGATGGCCGCCGGGTTTTTCTGTACGGCATCAACTGCCTGTTTAGCTACATTTGCCAAGATGGCTGCAGCATTGGCTCCGATCAGCCCCGCCGCAATCTCCAGGGCAACTTGGTCCATGGTCAGGGCCGCTCTCCTGATGGTGACTTCCTGGATATTCCTGTTCTGGGTAACCCAGCCAAGTTTACTCAGGCCGTCCACGTAGTATTTGTACCATTCGAAGAGTTGCGAGTCTTCGGGATAAAGTTTTGTCGCAGCGTTCTGCATGACTAACTTGCAAAGATTGACATCATTGATGCTCTGTTCCGAAACACCAGGAAGAAAAGCATCAATCGTATCCGGCATAACACTTGCGGTTGGTTTGTCGATGTCATGTTGAGGATTGCTTGTCAGATTTTCAGGTGCATCTGAAAAAGCCATCACTCGTGGGGTTGGAGTCAATATTGATGGCAGGGAATCAATAAATTCAAGTCGTTGTTCAACATGCATTGTTATAGTCCTTTGTTAGTTATCATCAGGCTTCTTGCCTGTGCTTTTAATATAAGTGGCGGATGGTGAAAGTCTAGCGGCTGTTTGTAACTTTATAATGTCTGTGTTGCTTTGGGAGGGGTGGAACTAAAGCTCGTTGCAACAATTTTCGATAAGGCTTGGTGGTCGTTATAGGTCTTTTAAAGTATCCGTCATATCATCAGTATGTTCTCGTCCTTTTATGGGAGTGAACGCTGCCTAAGCCGTGAGTGATGAGCGCTGTGAAAAGTTTGAAGTAGTTTGGTGATCGAACAATCGCAGCCTGCGCTGGTTTTTCTACAGAGAATACGCCGCAGTAGAAGCCTTCGGTTTTGGCAGTAATCCCGACAACGCCGCCTCCTCGGCCAACCACGCAAAAAACGCCCGCACCGGCGGATGACGTTCGCGCCCCGGCACGCACAATGCGCTGTACCCGGCGCCATCCACCTGGATGTCACCCCGGTATGGCACCAGCAACCCACTGGCGACACTTTCCGATACAAGAATATTGCTCGCCAGCACCAGGCCTTGGCCGGCAATGGCTGCTTGCAGGGCGTAATGCTCTTCGTCGTATTCGCGCACGGCGGGCGGGCCGCTCAGCCAGGTTTCGCCGGAACGGGCGCACCAGGCCTCCCAGCCGTGGGCATAGAGTTTGGAGTTGTGCCAACGCACGCTGATCAGTGTGGGTGTGCGACTCGACGCCAGCGCCACCTGTTCCGGCGAGCCGTAGACGCCAAAGGACTCATCGAACAAGCACAACCCGTACAGGTTCGGGTAATCGTCGAGGCTGTAGCGCAGCACCAGATCGACGCTGGCATCCTGATGCAGATCGATGACTTCGCAATGGGTGTCGAGACGTACGTTGATGTTCGGGTGCCGGGCGTAGAAACGTCCCAGGCGAGGCACCAGCCAAAGGGCGGCGAAGGCAGCGGTGGTGGAGATCGTCAGGCTCGCGCCGCTGCGCTGCGGGCGCAGGGTGTCGACGCTTTGCGCCACTTCCAGAAAGGCGCCGTGCAGGCTGTGGAACAGGCGTTCGCCGCATTCGGTCAGGCGTACCTGGCGCGGCAGACGCTCGAACAGCGGCACGCCGAGCCAGGTTTCCAGGGAGCGGATCTGGTGCGACACCGCCGTCGGCGTCACCGCCAGTTCTTCGGCGGCAGCCTTGAAGCTCAGCAGGCGTGAGGCGGATTCAAAGGCCCGCAGGGCGGTCAATGGCAGCGAAGCGAACATTGAAGACTCCATGGATGAAACCAATTCATCCCGACTGATTTTTGCTCATTTGAAGACGAACAGCTGCGAGCTTCAAGCTGCAAGCCACAAGCGGTTTGAGTTTAGTCCTTGAGGAGAATCAGATGAGTAAAATTCTTGCAATCCATGCCAGCCCACGAGGCGAACGTTCTCATTCCCGGCGTCTGACCGAGGTGTTTCTTTCGGCCTTGCAGGCCCGAAATCCACAATTGCGCCTGACTCGCCGCGAAGTCGGACGAGCATTGATTCCGCCGGTCAATGAGGCGTTCGTAGCCGCCGCGTTTTACCCAGAACCCGAGGCGCGGCCGCTATCGATGCAGGCCGATCTGGCGTTCAGCGATGAACTGGTCGGTGAACTGCTGGGCCATGACTTGCTGGTGATCTCCACGCCCATGCACAACTTCAGCGTGCCAAGCGGCCTCAAGGCGTGGATCGATCAGATCGTGCGGCTCGGCCTGACCTTCAATCACACGCTGGACAATGGCGTGGCCCAGTACGAACCCTTGGTGCAGGGCAAAAAGGCGCTGATCATCACCAGCCGTGGCGGGTTTGGTTTCGGGCCGGGCGGTGAGCTGGAAGCCATGAACCATGCCGACACGTTACTGCGCACGGTGCTGGGTTTCATTGGCATTACCGACGTCACCGTGGTCGCCGCCGAGGGCGAAGAGTCCGAGGCGCGCACTTTTGAGGTCTCCGCCGCCGAAGCTGAACAGCGCTTGCTCGCGCTGGCCCGGGAGTTCTAGATGGCCTGGCTGTTTCTGCTGGTCGCCGCCGGGTTCGAAGTCACCTTCGCCATGGGCATGAAATACGCCGAGGGCTTCACCCGGCTCTGGCCTTCGCTGATCACTGTGGTGGCCGCCGTGGGCGGGATTTATTTTCTGACCCTGGCCATGCGCGAGTTGCCGGTGAGCATCGCGTATCCGATCTGGACCGCCATCGGTTCACTGGGCACGGTGTTCCTCGGGTTTGCGCTGCTGGGCGAAAGCCTGTCCTTGGTCAAGTTGCTGTCGGTCGGGCTGATCGTTGCGGGCGTGGTGGGGTTGAAGTAGGGCGGATGACATAGACTTGTCATCTTCGCTGGCGATGCTTGGCGGATGTCTTGCATCCCGCCTTGCGTTACCCCCCGATCACAAGGATGTCCGCCCATGTCGCAAGGTTCTGCCCCGCGCTACCCGCTGGTGTTGGTCCCGGGAATGCTCGGATTCATCCGTCTGGTGCTTTATCCGTACTGGTACGGGATCGTCGAAGCGTTGCGCCGTGGTGGTGCGGTGGTGTTCGCGGTGCAGGTTTCGCCGCTCAATTCGAATGAGGTGCGCGGTGAGCAACTGTTGGCGCGGATTGAGGAAATCCTGCGGGAAACCGGGGCCGACAAGGTCAACCTGATCGGTCACAGCCAAGGCTCATTGACCGCCCGCTACGCCGCCGCCAGGCGTCCGGATCTCGTGGCATCGGTGACCTCGGTGGCGGGGCCGAACCATGGTTCTGAGCTCGCCGATTATCTGCACAAGCATTATCCCCATGACAGCGTCCGTGGTCGTCTGCTCTGCTTTTTGCTGCGGATGGTCAGCGCACTGATGACATTGCTGGATACCGGTTACCGCGGGCCGAAGCTGCCGGTGGATATCCATGCGTCCCATCACTCCCTCACCAGCGCTGGCGTGACGCTGTTCAACCGACGTTATCCACAGGGCTTGCCCGAAACCTGGGGCGGTCACGGGCCGGAAGAGGTAAACGGCGTGCGCTATTACTCCTGGTCCGGTACCTTGCAGCCGGGCATTACCGATCGCGGGCGCAACCTGCTGGACGGCACCAACCGCAGTTGCCGACTGTTCGCCAAGACCTTCGTCCGCGAAGCCGGGCATTGCGACGGCATGGTCGGGCGCTACAGCTCGCACCTGGGGACGGTGATTGGCGATGAGTATCCGCTGGATCACTTCGATATCGTCAATCAGTCGCTGGGGCTGGTCGGCAAGGGGGCCGAGCCGATCCGGTTGTTTGTCGAGCATGCGGCGCGGCTAAGCGCGGCTGGACTTTAGACCGCGTTATCGTTCTTCGCGAGCAAGCCCGCTCCCACATGGGAATGCATTCCAAATGTGGGAGCGGGCTTGCTCGCGAAAGCTTCGGATCAGACAACGCTTATCTTGCGACCAAGCACGGTAGTCCAGCGCTCGGAAACAATCACCCCGCCCAGCGTCAACACACCACCTACCAAGTGATACATCGCCAATTGTTCATGCAACACCACCGCCGCAATCAATGCGGTGATCAACGGCAGCAAATTGAAAAACTGCGTGGTACGGCTCGGCCCCAAACGCACCACTGCCTGCATCCACGCCAGCGGCGCGACCATCGACGCCAGCAGGCAGGCGTATAGCACCAGCGGAATGTTCTGCAGGGTCGGGCCGACTTTCGGTGAGGCGAGGAACAGCGGAAACAGCACCACCACGGCCACCAGCACCTGCAAATACAGGAGCACCAGCGGCGGCAGTTTCAGCTGCCATTTTTTCAACAGGGTGCTGTAGACCGCGTAGGCCAGGGTGGCGACCAGCATCATCGCGTCGCCCAGGTTGACCCCGTGCTCCAGCAATGCGCCAAGGCTACCGGACGACACCACCACCAGAACACCGGCAAACGAGAGCATCGCGCCGGCCAAGGCACCCATGGTCAGGCGCTGGCCGAGGCTGATGATCGCCATGGCGAGCGACATCAGTGGCATCAGCGACAGGATGATGCCCATGTTGGTGGCCGAGGTCAGGCTCGCGGCGAAGTACGCCAGGCTTTGATAAACCGCCATGCCCAGTACCCCGAGGACAAAGATCTTGCCCAGTTTCGGGCGGATCAGCGGCCAATGGGCGAGCACGGGTTTGAGCATGAAGGGCGTGAACAGCAATCCGGCCAGCAGCCAGCGGTAGAAACCGATTTCGGCGGGGAAAATCGCCCCGGCCGACATTTTGGTGATCACGGTGTTGCCGGCCCAGATAAAAATGGCCAGCAGGGGATAAGCGTATTGCATCGGGAAAAACCAGAACGTTAATGAGGGGCAATTATCCGCTTGTCTGGATGCAAGCCTATACTTCGGTCCAGACAATCCGCCCCTGATGACAGACAGCATGAGCAGTAAACACATCGACCTGCTGGATTTCAGCGAACTGCCGTCGGCGGTGTATTTCCGCTACGCCGATTTCGACGCCCACGAATACGCCGCACCCCATCGACATCCCTGGGGGACGCTGGAGTACGCAGCCCACGGCGTGTTGCACATGGACGTCGGGGGCAGCCGTTTCATGTCGCCACCGCAATACGCAGTGTGGGTGCCGCCGCAGATCGAGCACAGTTTCTACAGCCACCAACCGGTCAACTACCGCGCGGTGTGCCTGGCACCCAAGGTGTGCGCCGATCTGCCGCTGCGTGCCTGCACCCTGGCCATCAGCGACATCCTCAAGGCGATCCTCAAGGACTTCGCCGCCCGGGACGTGCAAATTCCCGAGCAGGCCGCCGACCAGCGTCTGGCCCAGGTATTGGTGGATCAACTGCAACAGGCCCCGGTGCACGAGTGCTATCTGCCCTACGCCAGCAGCCCAGGATTGCTGGGGATTCTGGAAGCATTGCAGGCCGAGCCTGGGGATAACCGCCCCCTGTCGGAATGGGCCGCACGCATCCATGTCAGCGAACGCACCCTGGCACGGCAGTTCGTGCGGGAACTGGGCATGAGTTTCGGTGAGTGGCGCCAGCGCCTGCGTTTTCTGGCGGCGATCGAAGCGCTGGATAGCCAGCGCAGCATTCAAGAGATCGCCTTCGACATGGGCTACAGCACCGGTTCGGCGTTTATCGCGATGTTCCAGCGCCAGGCCGGGTGTACACCGGAGCAGTATCGGCGCAGCCATCTGGAGAACAGGAAGGTGTAACAGGGGTTGTCTACACTCCAGTACGAGGCCGCGCCCCTCGGTGTGGCGACCAGGAGAAAACTCCATGAAGATGTTGCGTGCCCCTTTGTTGATGATCGGATTGCTGCTCTGTTCCCAGGGCTTCGCCGCCACAGCCCAACAGAACAAGATGACCACCTGCAACGCCGACGCCACGGCCAAGAGCCTCAAGGGCGACGAGCGCAAAGCATTCATGAGCACCTGCCTGAAGGCCGCACCGGCGGCAAACGATGCCGGTAAAGCGTTGACACCGCAGCAAGAGAAAATGAAAACCTGCAATGCCGACGCCGCCACCAAAGCCCTCAAGGGTGATGAGCGCAAGGCGTTCATGAGTGATTGCCTGAAGAAAAAATAATTCACAGGGATCAACTCAGTCGAGTGTGGGAGCGGGCTTGCTCGCGAAGGTGGTGTACCTGTCAAATCAATGTTGAAGGTGATGGCGTCTTCGCGAGCAAGCCCGCTCCCACAGGTGATCGGCGATGTATGGGCTGACTGGGGAATTTCAAAATTTGCCCAGCCCCCGACCAAGGTCGATCCACACAATCCTAGTGCTCGCACCGGATCGCTGGCAGACTGCCAATCCTTTTTACGCCGTTCGTTTTTGAGGCTGTATGCCAACGTTTTCTCAGCGTCAAATTTTGCTGGTCATCAGCTGGGTCATCATTTTTGGCGGGTTGCTGCTGGTCCTGCCGCTGCGGTTGCTGCCGAGCTTGCTTGCCGGGTTGCTGGTGTTCGAACTGGTCAACATGCTCACCCCGCAACTACAACGGTTGATCGAAGGCCGGCGTGCGCGCTGGCTCGCGGTGGCATTGCTGGGGACTCTGATTGTCAGCGTGCTGTCGCTGATCTTTGCCGGTGCCTTCAGCTTCCTGCTGCACGAGGCGGAAAACCCCGGCGCTTCCCTCGACAAGTTCATGGGCGTGGTCGACCGCGCGCGCGGGCAACTGCCGCCGTTCATCGACGCCTATCTGCCGGCCAGTGCCGCTGAGTTTCGCGTGGCGATCGGCGAATGGGTCAGCAAGCACCTCAGCGAGTTGCAACTGGTGGGCAAGGACGCGGCGCACATGTTCGTGACGTTGCTGATCGGCATGGTGTTGGGCGCAATCATAGCCCTGCAGCGCGTGCCGGACCTGACCAAGCGCAAACCGCTGGCTGCCGCGCTGTTTGATCGTTTGCACCTGCTGGTCCAGGCGTTTCGCAACATCGTGTTCGCCCAGATCAAGATTTCCCTGCTCAACACCTTTTTCACCGGGATTTTCCTGGCGGTGATCCTGCCACTGTTCGGCATCAAGCTGCCGCTGACCAAAACCCTGATCGTGCTGACGTTCCTGCTCGGCCTGCTGCCGGTGATCGGCAATTTGATGTCGAACACCCTGATCACCATTGTCGGCCTGTCGCTGTCGATCTGGGTTGCCGTGGCGGCGCTCGGTTACCTGATTTTTATCCACAAGCTCGAATACTTCCTCAACGCGCGCATCGTCGGCGGGCAGATCAGTGCCAAGTCATGGGAGTTGCTGCTGGCGATGCTGGTGTTCGAGGCCGCGTTCGGCCTGCCGGGGGTGGTGGCGGGGCCGATTTACTACGCGTATCTGAAGAGCGAGTTGAAGCAGGTGGGGATGGTTTGATCAGGTAAATGTGGTGCCTGATCTGACGCCTTCGCTGGCAAGCCAGCTCCTACAGGTTTTGCATCAATCCTGTAGGAGCTGGCTTGCCAGCGAAGGGAGTGCCTCGGTTTTGGATCAGTCCATCGAGCCGTAACGTTTGGCTGCTTCAATCGCCAGACCACTACCGATACTGCCAAAGATGTTCCCTTCCACATGCCGCGCCTTCGGCAGCATCGCCGAGACGCTGTTGCGCAGCGCCGGAATGCCGCTCGAACCGCCGGTGAAGAACACCGTATCGACTTGATCGACCCGCACATCGGCGTTTGCCAGCAGTTGGGTGACGCTGTTGCGCACCCGCTCCAGCAGGTTGTCGATGGCCGACTCGAACAGCGCACGGCTCAAGTCCACGCTCAGGCCGGCTTCAATGCGGTCCAGTGGCACGTGGCGGTTGTCGGCGTGGGTCAGCTGGATCTTGGTTTCTTCCACTTCCATGGCCAGCCAGTGCCCGGCGCGCTGCTCGATCAGCTTGAACAGGCGATCGATGCCGCCGGTGTCTTCGATGTCGTAGCGCATGCTGCCCAGGGCCAGTTGCGATTTCTGTGAGTACACCGAGTTGATGGTGTGCCAGGTCGCCAGGTTCATGTGGTGGCTGGTGGGCATGTAGGCGCCGCTCTTCATCCGGCTGCCGTAGCCGAACAGTGGCATCAGGCCGGCCAGCGAGAGTTGCTTGTCGAAGTCGGTCCCGCCGATGTGCACGCCGCCGGTGGCGAGGATGTCGTCCTGACGGTTTTCCACAGCACGACGCTCTGGCGACAGGCGCACCAGGGAGAAGTCGGACGTACCACCGCCGATGTCGACGATCAGCACCAGCTCTTCTTTCTCGATGGTCGACTCGTAGTCGAATGCCGCGGCAATCGGTTCGAACTGGAACGAGACTTCCTTGAAGCCGATCTTGCGTGCCACGTCCACCAGGGTGTCTTCGGCTTCCTTGTCGGCCATCGGGTCGTCATCGACAAAGAACACCGGGCGACCCAGCACCACTTCTTCGAATTCCCGACCGGCGGCCGTTTCGGCGCGGCTCTTGAGCTGGCCGATGAACAGCCCGAGCAAGTCCTTGAACGGCATCGCCGTGCCGAGGACGCTGGTGTCGTGCTTGATCAGCTTGGAACCCAGCAGACTCTTGAGCGAGCGCATCAGGCGGCCTTCATAACCTTCCAGATACTCGTGCAGCGCCAGCCGGCCATAAACCGGGCGGCGTTCTTCGATGTTGAAGAAGACCACCGACGGCAGGGTGATCTTGTCGTCCTCCAGCGCGATCAGCGTTTCCATGCCGGGGCGCAGCCAGCCGACGGTGGAGTTGGACGTGCCGAAGTCGATACCCACGGCACGGGCTGGAGATGCGTTGTTCATGTCTTTCAGGTTCCGGTTAAAAAACGGCCGCGCAGTGTATGCCAGTGCGCGACAGATTCGAAGGCCGGTTATCTGCTAAATCTCGCCTGACGATCCTTGAAAGACGAACCATCGCCCCCAAACTACCCTGCATCAACCGGACAGCCACGGGAGTGCTCGCAAGAAGCCCCGTCTGCTGCCGATAAACTTCTGCTGCGCCGCCCGGTCACAAAAATGAGATCGGTCGAACCAATGGCTGCAAACAAGCGCATGCTGTGGCCTGTGGCGCGATTTTGATAACGGATGGTGATTCCCGCGATGGACTTCAAAGACTATTACAAGATTCTCGGCGTGGCGCCGACCGCAGACGATAAGGCGATCAAGGCCGCCTATCGCAAGCTGGCGCGCAAATACCACCCCGACGTCAGCAAGGAAAAGGATGCCGAGGCGAAGTTCAAGGACGCCTCGGAAGCTTATGAAGCACTGAAAAGCGCCGACAAACGCGCCGAATACGATGATCTGCGCCGCTATGGCCAGCACGGTCAGCCATTCCAGGGACCACCGGGCTGGCAGAGCCGTGGCGGTTTTGGTGGCGGCGGCCAGGACACGGGCGATTTCTCGGACTTTTTCAGTTCGATCTTCGGTAACCGTGGGCCTGGGTTTGGTGGTGGAGAACAGTCGCGTCGCAGCACAGGACGTCGAGGGCAAGACGTGGAAATGGAACTTGGGGTTTTTCTCGAAGAAACGCTGTCGACCGAGTCGAAGAAGGTCACCTTCCAGGTGCCGCAGTACAACGCGGCTGGCCAGCATGTGAGCAATACCAGCAAAAGCCTGAACGTGAAGATCCCGGCCGGCGTGACCGACGGCGAGCGTATTCGCCTCAAGGGGCAGGGCGCTCCGGGCGTGGGTGGCGGCGCCAATGGCGACCTGTACCTGACGATCCGTTTTGCACCGCATCCGAAATACGACGTTGAAGGCGAGAACCTGATCATCACCTTGCCATTGGCGCCGTGGGAACTGGCGCTGGGCGCCGAAGTCGCCGTGCCGACCCTGACCGGCAAGATCAACCTCAAGGTGCCGGCGGGCAGCCAGAACGGCCAGCGCATGCGCGCCAAGGGCCATGGCCTGATGAACAAGGCCGGTGAGCGCGGTTACCTGTTCGTGCAACTGAAGGCCGTGATGCCGAAGAAATCCGACGATGACATCAAGGCGCTGTGGCAGGAACTGGCGAAAAAAGCCGCGTTCGATCCGCGTGAGCATTTTTGATCCCATAGAACCAAGGAGTCACTGACAATGAGCAGTCCCCTGATCGTTCAACTGGACATGGCAGAATTCTGTGAGGCGACTGAGTTGTCGGACGCCTACGTGATCGAAATCGTCGAGCACGGCATCCTCGAACCTCAGGGTACTCAGCCCAAGGACTGGCGTTTCAACGACTACGAGCTGACCCTGGCCAAGCGCGCCGCCAAGCTGCGGCGCGACCTTGACCTGGAATGGGAAGGCGTCGCCCTGGCGCTGGACCTGCTCGAAGAAGTCCAGCAACTGCGGGCCGAGAACCGCATGCTCAAGCAGCGATTGGGGCGGTTGTTGGTCGAGTAGACGTTTTAGTCCCGTAGCTTTTTAATTTTTTCTTGCAGTTGGTGCAAATCGACTTTTTCAACACTGCTCTGCAGGGGGTTGCCATTAGCGTCGTAAGTCACATAGTAGTGGCGGGTGGCGCCACCCTTTAGTGTTCTAGTCGGGGGGACAGGAGCCACAGGGTATTGAAAGGGTTCGCTTTTCCAGATTTCACTGTAACGACGAGGTTCACTTGGTTTCCAATTGGGGCTGATGATACCCACCTGCCCACCCGAGTCATTAAAACGAGGTATTTGTTTCTTGGGTGGAATCGGTGGAGGCGCTCCATTTTGAGTTGCGTGATCGCTAAGATTTCGAGTGGTTACATCTGAGTGCTTCCTGGCCGGTGTCGTGGTTGGGGCAGCCATTGAACGTGTTTGAGTGGGATCGGGAATTAGGGAAGTTAGGCTGGAGGTACTGGGTGCACTACCCAATTGGCTCCCGCCTCTTAAGGAAAAGAGCCGAAACCTTATATGCCCCGTCGGGTCCGAAAAATTCACCGGATCCCCCACACAATATATATACGGATTCAACCCGCCCTTCCCAAACGGGCTCAAGCTGTCCGGACTATGAAAACGCATCAACACCGGGTTGTAAGCCCTGTAGCCATTACCCAGCAGATACCAGCCAAATCGCCTCTCGTGCAGCTCACCGTTAAAACCCAGTCGCCCGCTAATCTCCTGCCGCCCGGATTGTTCACCATAGACTGAATACGCGATTGAATTGGCCTTGCCGTCAGCGACTTCGACCAGCACCGAGTTTTTACTGTCGGTGGCTAGCAGGAGAGTGTGTGACTGGCGCAAGGGGCGATTACTGTTTGCGGGGTCGGTCATGACAAGGTCTGCCTTCGAGGTTTAATTCGTACTCCCAGTTTTACTCGGGCGGCCAGAAGCTGGGAACTATCAGAACTGATAGTGCTGCGTTGGGCAGGCGCTGGACCTGCTTGAAGAGGTCCAGCAACTGCGGGCCGAGAACCGCATGCTCAAGCAGCGATTGGGGCGCTTGTTGGTCGAGTAACTCAAAGAGTGACACCCATCCTCTGGCGAGGGAGCTTGCTCCCGCTGGGCTGCGCAGCAGCCCCAAAAAAATCGAGTCAGCACATTTCAACAGGTTCAGCGCAATTGCAGGGCTTGCGACCGCTTCGCGCTCGAGCGGGAGCAAGCTCCCTCGCCACAAAAGCCGTCCCTCGGCAAGCGACTAGACTTTCCTCGGCAACACCACGGTAAACGTCGTGCCATCGCTCTCATTGGAACTGACTTCAATCGTCCCCTGGTGGGCGTCGACCACTTCCTTGACGATAAACAGCCCCAACCCAAGGCTTGTGGTGGGCTCGCCGAGTTCTTCGCTGGCGCTGCGCACCAGCGGGTCGAAAATCGTCGGGATCGCGTCGACGGGAATCGGGATGCCGTCGTTGTGCACGGTCAGTCGAACGCTGTCGGCCTCGCCCTTGAGGGTCAACGTCACTTCACGTTTGCTTGAGCCGTGCTGCAAGGCATTGCCGATCAGGTTTTGCAGCATCTGATCGAGCCTGCGCGGGTCCCAGATGCCGCAGGTGTCACCCTGTACATCCAGGTTCGGATCGCATTCCGGTTGACCGGCACAGGCCCGGGCAATCGCTTCCCGCGCCGCTTCGGCCAGGTCCATGGACATCGCCTCGATCGGCAGGTGCTTGCCCAGGCGGCTGCGCACCAGTTCCAGTAAATCCCCGACCATCACCGCCAGGTGCCCGGCGCTGCGCTGGATATTGATCGCGCACTTGAGCGCATCACCTTCCAGCGCGGCTTTGCGTAGCAGTATTTCGGTGGACATGCTCACCGCCTGCAAGGGCGCGCGCAGGTCATGGCCGAGGATTGCCAGAAAAATGTCTCGCGAGTGATTGACCCGTTCGGCGTAGGTGGCGGTGGATTCAGCGAGGGCTTCGTCGACGGCTTCGTTGAAACGAATCATGTCCTGGAAGTAGGCCAGGTCAGGCGATTGCAGGCTGTTGACCCACAGGCGGATGACACAGGCGCGCAAATGACGGAACTCACTGGTCATCTGCACCAGATCAAAACCCACGGTATGACGCAATTCGCCATGGCTGGCGCCGGCCTCGTCCAGGCTCGGGGTTTTCTCCGGTCCTTCGCCGCGCGCCTTGGCTGCTTGTTCGGTGGGTGTCTGGGGTTTGCACATGTCCCGGGCCGAGGCCAGCAGTATCGACCGGGCATGGTCACGCAACGCGGCGCCGTCCATGGCATCGGCGGCCGGGGTGATGGTTTTGGCGAACTGCTCCCACTCATCGACGATGCGATCAACGTTTAAGACGATGAACTCGGAAAGACGCATGGCGGTTACCTGAGCATGAATCGAAGGACGCGAGTCGAATAGTAGCCTCTTCGCCGGAAAAAACACGACCGCTCATGCGCTGGCATCAATGGCGGGTTATGTGGCGGTATTTATGTATTGAAGGCGCCCTGATTTTCGATCTGTCCGGGCTCTTTCGGCGTGCTTGCCAAACAGTTATTTGGACTTTTGTTTCAGGCACTGGCGAATAAGCTGTTGGCTCTTTTTCTTGTTTGAAAGTGATCGACCAATGTCTGATTTGCATGGAAGCAACTCGATAGAAACCACCGAAACGTCTCCCGCCGACAGCACCGGCATTCATTACCAAAGCGTTCTGGGCGTCATACCGGACGCTATCAAAAGTGCCTCGCCAACGAGGTTGAAAACCCTTGAAACCCTGCGGCCACGGATACCCGAATGGTATGGCGGCGCACGGGAAATGGACCGCCAGTACCTCAAACAATTGATCGATGAGCGTTGGCGCCTGCAAGGCGTTCTGGACAAGACCCTGGGACGCTTGCAGCACGACATCGATGCCTTTGCCGAGCCGCTGCTCGACGCGCTTTTGCAGTTGAATTTCAATACCACCGCAAAAGCCAGTGAGCTGAGCGTCGAACTTGAAGTACCCAGCAAGATTGCCTTTGTCATCGATAACGGAGCCACGCGTGTCCGCACATCCACGTTGCTGGAAGCGGCATTGCACAACTTCGAGGCGTCTGAAACCGCTGAAGACGCGTGGCGTAGCGGCTCGGGTGTTTACCGCAAGGATCAGCGTGGCAGGCTTGCGCGGATGCCGGAAATACCCCTGCCAAGGTTTGCAGCCTTGTGTCGGGAGCTGGACATCGGCGGGCAGTATCAGCAACACATCAAGTCCATCCTGCTGCCCGCCACAACCAAGGCGCGGCAGACCTTGCAGCAGGACTCGCTCGCCAGTGAGAAAGCGGCTTTTGATGTGGCAGCACTGATCGCCCGGTTGAACGGCGACATCAGCGATCACGCCTACGGCAGGCTGCTCGATGTTCGGCAAAGCCGCGCCGATATCACGCTCTATGGCCAGCCATTGCGCTGCCATCGCCTATCGCTGATGGGTTTCCGGTTGACCGGCATCGTGTTGTTCAGCGCAGTCAGCGAGCCCTCGCGGGCCAGGCAAGCCGTCGAGGCGTTGACCCCCGACAGCCTGAAGTTCTGGCTCGACTGGTCGCGGCGCATTCCTGTTTTACCGGGCAACGAATACGAGCAGTACAAGCTGTTACAAGCGTTCTTTGCCAATGGCCCGCAGGGTGTGGTCGACGATGTGCTGCGCAAGGAGGACATTTATCAGCAGAGTCGTTTGTCTGGTCCGTTGATCGCCTATGTGCCGGATGACCCTGATCATCCGCTCAAGGAATATCCGTCGCTGACCGCGTTCATGAAAACGCTGATCGGCCAGTTGCGCGATACCGAGTACCAGGCCTTTTTCAGCCGGTTCGTGGCGCACAAGGACAAGGGGCATTTTTTCGCCCGGGTCAACGAACGCCTCACGACCTTTACCTGGCATCAGCGCGAACCGCTCGACATGGGGCCGTGGTGGCGTGAAACGGCGGTCGAGAATCCCAACGCCGAACCGATCACCAATCTGATCATTGGCGATCTGTGGCAGACGTTGTTTGTCGAGCGCCGCGACAAAGCCATTGCCGATGCCCGTCACATGGCCGTGCCGACCGACGATGAGGATGCCCAGGCCCGTTTCAAGCGCTTGACCAGTTACCTGTCGATCGGCTGGAACATATTCAATTTCGCCGCGATGCTGGTGCCGGGCCTGGGTGAAGCCATGCTTGGCGTCATGGTCGCGCAAATGCTCGCCGAACTGGCCGAAGGCGTCGAAGACTGGAATAAAGGCGACAAGGAAGAGGCCTCGGCGTACCTCAATGGCGTATTGATCAACTTCGCGCAACTGGCGCTCATGGGGGCCGGGCACGTATTGCCGGGTGGCGTGCCGACGCCGATCAAGGTTTCGCCTTTCGTCGAGGGGCTGAAACCGGTGGAGGTGGCCGGCAAGCAACGGTTGTGGAACCCGCAACTGGGTCCATACGAGCAAACATTGACTCTGCCTGTGGACGCGCCGATCAGCGACAACGGTCTGTACAAGCATCAGCAACAGGACCTCCTGCGACTGGAGGGCAAGACCTACAGCGTGAAACAGGACCCGGCGACCGGACGGCATCGTTTGCAACATCCAACCCGCTCCGATGCCTATCAACCATTGCTGGAACACAACGGTGCCGGTAGCTGGAAGACCGAACTCGATCAGCCGCTGGAATGGGACAAAACCCGATTGCTCAGGCGCCTGGGGCCTTCAGTGGAGGGGCTTTCCAACGAGACACTTGAGCAGGCGCTGCTCGTCAGCGGCGTGCACGAGAGCGTGCTCAGGCGGATGCATGTGGAACATGAAACCCC
The DNA here is from genome assembly GCF_059422645.1 of Pseudomonas sp. GW821-FHT01C01. Taxonomy (NCBI): domain Bacteria; kingdom Pseudomonadati; phylum Pseudomonadota; class Gammaproteobacteria; order Pseudomonadales; family Pseudomonadaceae; genus Pseudomonas; species Pseudomonas sp. GW821-FHT01C01. The sequence continues at coordinate 47,872 of NZ_JBWKXF010000030.1, forward strand.
ACCGGTCATGCTGGTCGACACGCTCAAGCGCTTCAAGGCGCATGCCGACGCGGCAGCTTGTGCACAACGCATCCTCACCGGGCGGATCGGTGAGGAGTGGGCCGATTTCGTCTCGAAGTTCATGACCGAATTGCCGGGCTGGCCCGAGGGCAAAGCCATTGAGGTCTTCGACCAGACGGACGGGGCAGGCACAACGGTTAAAGAAGGTTACGTGGATGCGCAACCGGGGCAGACATTAAGAATGTCGCGGCAGGAGGTTCTCGCCGGGAGATTGCCTGAGCGAGTTGTCGACTTTCTTGAAGAGCAGGAACTGCGCGAGGTTATAGGCCAATGGCTGGCCGGTGATCGACAGGCGCGAATCGATGCCATACGAACGCTGCTGGGCTCACAGGCAAGCAAGTCCGGCAGACGGCTTTTCGACAGTCTGCATGTACGTCGCGAGCGCTCGGGCAATCCGTTGGTGAGACTGCTCAAAAGAGATTACCCGCAGCTCTCCACCGGCATGGCTGAAGACCTGTTACAGCGCGCCCAACCCTCCGATCTGCAGCACTTGAATGATAAGCAGCGCATACCCCTGACGCTGGCGCAGCAGGCGCGGGATGCAGAGCGCCAGGTGCGCCTGACGCGCGCTTATGAAGGGCTTTACCTCGACGAACTGCACACCCTCGACAGCGACCGCTTGGCCTTGCACACGCTTGAAACCTTGCCGGGCTGGCCAGCGGATTTGCGTCTGGAGATCCGTGAGTATTCCGCCCAGGGTTCATTGCTCGACAGCATCGGTGCGCAGAATGCGCCGGAGCGAAAGGTGCTGGTTCTTGGGCCGGGTGGAAAGTATCAGGCGTGGGACGGTCTCGAGCAGCATCTGCACGGTGACGACTCGCTGTATGCCTCCGTTCTGCACGCATTGCCCGATCGCGCACGTGTGGCGCTGGGGTTTGAGATTCATGACGATGTTCGACTGGAAGAAACAATCAAGGCTCGCTCCATTGCCCGCGAACGACTGGCACCAGTCCTGCTGGAAAACCCGAACCTCAAGCCTGCTTACGATCCGGCCGTCATGCGCTTGCGCGGTGGCATGCAAGGTTATGCGCAGCAGGTGCCGCGCGGTACGGGATTACGGCGGCGGGCGCGGTCACTGTATCCGGGCTTCACGGCTGAGCAGGCCGAAGCGTTGCTGACGGGGTTTATGCGCGACGGCGGTTCGGCCCATGAACGACTGGCTGCGTTGGAGGCCGAGTTCAATCAGTTGAACCGGGTGTTGCGACGTTGGGTGGACTCACCGACGGCTTCTTTTCGTTTCAGCGCGTCGGGAAGGTTAGAGTTGGAGGCGCGCGAGCAGCTTTATAAAGCGATCCGGCAATGCTGGCAGCGAACCGGCCCTGCCGGGGTGGAGGCGCCGGGTGTGGTATTGCCGCAGGCATTGAATCTGGACAATTTCCCGATGATTCGTCGGCATCTGACGAACCTGCCGAAGCTGGAGGCTAATTTCGACCATGTAACCAGTCTGAACCTGCGCAGCGCAGAACTGCGTGACGAGCACCTGCCCTTTCTGGATTCGTTCCGCCGCGTCAGGTACCTCAATCTGCAAGACAACCTGCTGACCGCCGTGCCGCCCGTGATCAGTGACATGCCTCATCTCTGTGATCTGTTCCTCAATGACAACCGCATTGAGCTGGATGGCGTGGCGCTGGATCGACTGAAAAAGCTGACGGGGCTGCGGGCATTGGGGTTGCGAGGCAACCCGCTGAAACTCATTCCGGACATCAGCCGGATGCCACGACTGCAAGTGTTGCTGCTCAATGGAACGGGCCTGGACAGTTGGCCCATCGGACTGTTTGCCCAGCCGCGGCCGCGCAATATTTTTCTCGATCTGCGCAATAACCCGATCAGCCACATCCCTGATGTCGCACCCGGTTCGTTTCGTGCCGAATTGCTGGCGCGGACCCTGATCAGCCGCGAGCCACGCTGGATCTCGGCGGACAACCTCGACACCCTCAAAATGTACATCGAGTCGGTCGGAATGGACCCCGAGCGTCTCTATCCGCCTCGAGGCACGTTGGACAGCGCGGACTGGTACGCGGGTATGACCGAACGGCAATGGCAACTCAAGCAGCAAGCCTGGGATGAAGTCGAGGATGAATTCGACTCGCTGCCGTTTTTCAATGAAATCCGTCAGCTCACGATGTCCGCCGACTTCAAGGCCGAGGGCGAATATCAGGTGGATCTGACGGCCAAGGTCTGGCGAATGATCGAGGCGATGGCCCGCGACAACGAGCTGCGGGTGAAGCTGTTCAGCGAGGCCGCCACGCCCACCGAATGTGTGGATGGTGGGACGCAATTGTTCAATGCCATGGGCATGCAGGTGTTGATCCATGAAGCCTATGCCTTGCAGCGCGCAGATCTGGTCGAGGCGCAATTGCTGGTATTGGCTCGAGGCAAATCCCGACTCGATGAACTCGGAGCAATCGCCCGGCAGCGGGTCGCGACGCGAGTGGCGGCCGGTGAGCGCTTCCGTGCAGTCGACGGTCTGGGGAATGTCACCGGCACTATCGACGAGGTTGAGGTGCATCTGGCGTACATGACCGATCTGGCTGAACGTCTCGACCTTCCATGGCAGGCCCGGGGCATGCAGTTCCGCAGGATGGCCGGGGTCAGCAGGGGCATGATCGAAGCCGCGTTCGAGCGGATCGTGGCGCTGGAGGAGGGGGATTTGCTGGTGGAGCGGATTCTTGACCAACCGCTGTGGCGAACCTGGCTGGAGTCGGCGAACGGTGAAGAACTCAACGGTTTGAAGAGACGTATCGATGCCACCACCGAGTTGCAGGATGCCTTGCGGCGTCGGGGTGAGGCGGTGGAGCTGGACGCCAAGGCTGTTCTGGAGGTGGAGATCAAGGCGCTTTGTCGCGAGTTGGGTAGAGGCGAAAACGAATTCGCCGATGGTCGACTCATGAGTGACGATGCCTATGCCCAGGCGTTGAGCGATATCGACCGGCAAATCAGGCAACGGCTTCTGGCGCTTACCCGACAAGCGATGGATCGAGCCCGGTTGCCGCGACTGGAAATTTTCGCCGATCGATAAGGGCCATAAGGATATGGGAAGCGTCCTCAGTTTCTGAGGGTTTTTCATCGTGGGTAAAACGCTTTCCTGCATTTTTAAACATGGATCGACAGGCCTTGTTTAACCGTGCTCGAAGTTACTTCACGAAAGCTACAAAACCTTGTGCCATTGCCTACGGTTACGCCAGAATCCGCCGGCTTGTGCGTCTTTGCTCTTGGGCTTTATCGTTTCCCTGTCGCTGACAAAAACAGCGGCCGGGTTTGGTAGACCTGTTGCATCGACGCATAGCGTCACCCTGTTCGGCCCTTTCATCGGGCTGTGCTTTATGGTGGCCATGCGCAGGGTCCCTTCGGGGGCGCCGGTTCCGATGCCCGGTCTACCAACCTTCGTATGGCCGCCACCCTCCGTTTGGTAGCGAGATGGTGACGGCTCCTTTTTAAGTAGCATCGGAGTTTTAACTATGTTCAAACCAACACCGAATCCCCCGGAAACCGATCCGACATCGCCCTACGAGTCCCTGGATTCCAACAAGCTCCACGAAGCCGCCGAACGCGCCCTCGACCATCACTTCCCGCCCACCGAAAAGAAACCACCCAAACGCAAGGGCCAGCTCTTCAGCGTCTGCCCGGACGTCAACACCGAATCACTGCTGGCCAACGCCTCGGAAGACCTGCTGTCCATCAGTGCCATCGCCGCCGACCTCGCCGACCATGTGCAAGGCTCAAGCCGCTCCGTTGCCCTGGCGCTGAGCCGCATGGCTGACGGTGTGCATTTGTTGGTGGATAAAGCGCTGGATCATCTGGATGAACCGGAAATGGCGGCAATAATCGCCAAACAACAAACCCGATCCCTGTAGCCGCTGTCGAAACCTGCGTTCGGCCCTGTAGCAGCTGCCGAGCCTGCGAGGCGGCGTTCGGCTGCGCAGCAGTCGTAAATTCTGGATGCGAGGTTTATCTGAAACACCGCTTCGTCTGGTTTTACGACTGCTTCGCAGCCGAACGCCGCCTCGCAGGCTCGACAGCTGCTACAGAGCCGAACGCAGCCTCGCAAGCTCGGCAGCTGCTACAGAGCCGGACGCAGGCAAACTCAGAACAGGAAGTAGCGCTGCGCCATCGGCAATACATCCGCCGGTTCACACCACAACAACACACCGTCGGCCTTGACCTGATAGGTCTGCGGATCAACGTCGATGTTTGGCAGGTAGTCGTTGTGGATCAGGTCGGTTTTCTGCACGTCGCGGCAGCCTTTGACCACGGCGATTTTCTTCTTCAGCCCCAGCGCTTCAGGCAAGCCTGCATCCTGTGCCGCCTGACTGATGAAGGTCAGGCTGGTGGCGTGCAGCGAGCCACCGTAGCTGGCGAACATCGGGCGGTAGTGCACCGGTTGTGGCGTCGGGATCGAGGCGTTGGCGTCGCCCATCAGGCTGGCCGCGATGGCACCGCCCTTGAGAATCAGCGTCGGTTTTACACCAAAAAATGCCGGGCGCCAGAGCACCAGGTCGGCCCATTTTCCCACTTCCACCGAGCCCACTTCGTGGCTGATGCCGTGGGTGATCGCCGGGTTGATGGTGTACTTGGCGATGTAGCGCTTGGCGCGGAAGTTGTCGTTGCCTTCACCATCACCGGGCAGCGGCCCGCGCTGTTTTTTCATCTTGTCGGCAGACTGCCAGGTGCGGGTGATGACTTCGCCGACCCGGCCCATGGCCTGGCTGTCGGAGCTGATCATCGAGAACGCGCCGAGGTCGTGGAGGATGTCTTCGGCGGCAATCGTCTCGCGGCGGATGCGGCTTTCGGCGAAGGCCACATCCTCGGCAATGCTCGGGTCGAGGTGATGGCAGACCATCAGCATGTCGAGGTGTTCATCGATGGTGTTGCGGGTGAACGGCCGGGTCGGGTTGGTGGAACTCGGCAGCACGTTGGCCAAACCGCAGGCCTTGATGATGTCCGGCGCGTGGCCACCACCGGCACCTTCGGTGTGGTAGGTGTGAATGGTGCGGCCCTTGAATGCGGCGAGGGTGGTCTCGACGAAACCGGATTCGTTGAGGGTGTCGGTGTGGATCGCCACCTGCACGTCGAACCGGTCGGCCACGCTCAGGCAATTGTCGATGCTCGCCGGGGTGGTGCCCCAGTCTTCATGCAACTTGAGGCCGATGGCACCGGCCTTGACCTGTTCGATCAACGGCTCGGGCAAGCTGGCGTTACCCTTGCCGGTCAGGCCGATGTTCATCGGGAAGGCATCGGCGGCCTGGAGCATGCGCGCCAGGTGCCACGGCCCGGAGGTGCAGGTGGTGGCGTTGGTGCCGGTCGCCGGGCCGGTGCCGCCACCGATCATGGTGGTCACGCCGCTCATCAGCGCTTCTTCGATCTGCTGCGGGCAGATGAAGTGGATGTGGGTGTCGATGCCGCCTGCGGTGAGGATCATGCCTTCGCCGGCGATGACTTCGGTACTGGCGCCAATGGCGATGTTGACGTTGGGCTGGATGTCCGGGTTGCCGGCCTTGCCGATCGCCGCGATGCGCCCATCCTTGAGGCCGACGTCTGCCTTGACGATACCCCAGTGATCGATGATCAGCGCGTTGGTGATCAGGGTGTCGACCACTTCGGCGGCGAGCAATTGGCTCTGGCCCTGACCGTCACGGATGACCTTGCCGCCGCCAAATTTCACTTCTTCGCCGTAGGTGGTGAAGTCCTGTTCCACTTCGATCCATAGCTCGGTGTCGGCCAGGCGGACCTTGTCACCGACGGTGGGGCCGAACATGTCGGCGTAGGCTTGACGGGAAATCTTCATTCGTTCGCCTTGAGATTCAATTGATATTGAGACCGCTCGCATTACTCGCTATCGCTGGCAAGCCAGCTCCTACAGGGAAATGCGAACCACTGTAGGAGCCGGCTTGCCGGCGAAG
>NZ_JBWKXF010000030.1:53930-71258 GCF_059422645.1 Pseudomonas sp. GW821-FHT01C01
AGCCAGCTCCTACAGGGAAATGCGAACCACTGTAGGAGCCGGCTTGCCGGCGAAGAGGCCGATACAGACGCTGCATTAGTTACAGATCACCCATGATCCTGCCGGCAAAGCCGAACACCCGACGATGCCCGGCCAGATCCACCAACTCGACCTCGCGGCTCTGCCCCGGCTCGAAGCGCACGGCGGTGCCGGCGGGGATGTTCAGGCGCATGCCGCGACTGGCGGCGCGGTCGAACGTGAGCGCGTCGTTGGTTTCGAAAAAGTGGTAATGCGAGCCGACCTGGATCGGCCGGTCGCCGCTGTTGGCCACCTTCAGGCTGAGGGTGCGCCGGCCGACGTTGAGTTCGATCTCGCCGGGCTGGATCTGGTATTCACCGGGAATCATCAATGGGCTCCCTGAAGAATCTTGTAGTAGAGGGCAGTCGGCTTGTAGCGGCCGCTCGGGTCGCAGGCGTAATCGGGGATTTCGCCGGCACGGGTGTAACCCAGCGCCTTGTAGAAATCCTCGGCCGGTGAGCCCGCTTCGGTGTCGAGGTAAAGCATGCCGCGCTTGTGCTGCAGGGCGGCCTGCTCAAGCGCCGTCATCAATTGTTGGCCGAGACCGCGACGTCGCGCCTGTTCGCGCACCAGCAGCTTCTGCACCTCGGCACGGTTCAGCCCGTTGGCCTTCTGGCACAGCGTCAGTTGCACGCTGGCCTGGACCTGTTCGTCCTTGACCACCACCCACAGCAACACATTGCCCTTGTTCAGGTTCTCCTGAACTTCATCGAAATACGCGCGGGCCTGGGTGGCATCGAGGTCGGCCATGAAGCCGACACTGGCGCCATAGCCGACGGCATCGAGCAGCAGGTCAATCAATCCCTGACGATAGTGCGCAAAGCTTTCAACGTTGACGCGTCGCAGTTGGGCGGCGTTCATCGGGCATTACTCCTTGTTGACGCTCGGCGGTTGTGCGCCGGGGTTGAGGGTCAGTTGCATGAAGGTCAGGTCCAGCCAGCGGCCGAACTTGGTGCCGACCTGGGGCATTTGCCCGGTGGTCACGAAGCCGATGCGTTCGTGCAAGCGAATGGACGCAGCGTTACCACTTTCGATGGCGGCGACCATCACGTGCTTGCCGCAGTCTTTGGCGCGTTCGATCAGCGCTACCATCAGTTTCGGGCCGAGGCCGTTGCCACGCTGGTCGCTGCGCACGTAGACCGAGTGCTCGACGGTGTGGCGGAAACCGTCGAAGGGGCGCCAGTCGCCGAACGAGGCGTAACCGAGCACCGAGTTGTCGGCATCGACAATCACCAGAATCGGATAACGCTGGGCTTGTCGGGCGCTGAACCAGGCCTGGCGGTTGTCGAGATCGACCGCCTGTTCGTTCCAGATCGCCGTGGTGTTGAGCACCGCGTCGTTGTAGATGTCGCGGATGGCCGGCAGATCGGCATTCACGGCATCGCGGATGTGGTAGGTCATGGCGCGGCCTCAGGCGATGGGTTGGTGGACGGTGACCAGTTTGGTGCCGTCGGGGAAGGTGGCCTCGACCTGGATTTCCGGGATCATTTCCGGGATGCCTTCCATCACTTGCTCGCGGCTCAGCAGGGTAGTGCCGAAGTGCATCAGCTCGGCTACCGTCTGCCCGTCGCGGGCGCCTTCAAGCAGGGCGGCGGAGATGTAGGCCATGGCCTCCGGGTAATTGAGTTTCACGCCGCGAGCCAAACGCCGCTCGGCCACCAGGCCGGCGGTGAAGATCAGCAGCTTGTCTTTTTCGCGTGGGGTCAGGTCCATCGTTGCAATCCATAATCGGCAGTTAAAAGATGTTGGAACTGGAATGCGGACCCTGTAGGAGCTGGCTTGCCAGCGAAGCCTTTGGCGTCCGTGAGGCCGCCTTCGCTGGCAAGCCAGCTCCTACAGGGGATTGGTGTTCAGGTGCTCCATATTCTGGGTGGCACGGCATCGCGACCGAGCAGTGCGGGTCTGAGTAGCCGCCACAATTCAATCAGCCAGCCGCGCGCCAACAACGCCTCACTGGCCAGACACCGCGCCACCAGCAGCCCCGGCAACTGCGTCAGATCCCCGCGCACGTCATGGCGCAGCGAGCGGCAATGCTCCAGCAATTCGCTATCGATCTGACCCGTTACCAGCAACGTCGCAAACACCGGTTGCCCATCCAGCCCGATCGGCGAATCCAGCAAGCCGTCCGCCCCGACAATGCGCTGGCGTTCATGCCAGAGCAACTGGCCATCGCGGCGGATATCCAGTTGTGCCTGGAAGTGACCAAGGTCAAAGCGCTCGCCACTGGCCGGACGGCCCAGGGCCACGACATCCCAGTAGAACAGCCGCGCATCGCCTTCAAGGTCAATGGTGGTGCTGAGTTCAGCCTGGGCAGCGCTGAAAATGATCGTCTCCTGGGGCAGCCATTCCAGTGTCGCACCGGCCGCCATCGTCAACTTCAGGTGCTGATAAGCGGGGCCGGCGGCGCGATACCACTTGGCCGCACCGGGGCTGGTGATCTGTGCCCAGGCATCGCGCTCGACGCTGACCGCGATGTCCAGTCGATCACCGCCGGCAATCCCGCCGGGCGGGTGGACAATGATGTGCTGACAGACTTCCGGCCCTTCGGCATACAGGTGTTTTTGTACCCGCAGCGGACCTTTGTGCCGGCGCAGAACCGGACGCGAGGTCTCGCCGAACCGGGCGTAACCCAGTTCGAGCTCGGCATGCCAACTGGGCGTGAACAAAAGGGAGGCAGGTAGATTCATGGTTTCTAATTATCGTTAGGATGCTACAGATTAGATCGAACCTTAGATGGTAACCAAGCCACGCACACCTTCGGCTTCCATATTTTCACCACGGCCCTGTTGCACGATCTGGCCCCGGGACATCACCAGGTATTGATCGGCCAGTTCGGCGGCGAAATCGTAGAACTGCTCCACCAGCAAAATCGCCATGTCGCCCCGGGCCGCGAGCTTTTTGACCACCGCACCGATCTCCTTGATCACCGACGGCTGGATGCCTTCGGTGGGCTCGTCGAGGATCAGCAGGCGAGGGCGGCTGGCCAACGCCCGGCCGATGGCCAATTGTTGTTGCTGGCCACCGGACAGGTCGCCGCCGCGCCGTTGCTTCATTTGCAGCAGTACCGGGAACAACTCGTAGATAAACGCCGGGACTTCCTTGGCTTCGCTGCCGGGAAAGCGCGACAGCCCCATCAGCAGGTTTTCTTCTACGGTGAGACGGCCGAAAATCTCCCGGCCCTGCGGTACGTAAGCGATGCCGGCATGCACACGCTGGTGCGGCTTGAACGCAGTGATCGGTTTGCCTTCCCAGTTCACCGTGCCTTCCCTGGCCGGCAGCAGGCCCATCAGGCATTTGAGCAGGGTGGTCTTGCCCACGCCGTTGCGCCCGAGCAGGCAGGTGACTTCACCGACCTTCACGTCAAACGTCAGGCCGCGCAGGATGTGGCTTCCGCCGTAGTACTGGTGCAGCTTGTCGACTTGCAGCATTTCCAAACTCTCCTCAAATCCCTTGTAGGAGCTGGCTTGCCAGCGAAAGCGATGGGTCTGCCAACATAGAGGTTGAATGTGATGACCTCTTCGCTGGCAAGCCAGCTCCTACACAAAACGGTCCGCGTCAGGTCAGCGACCGAGATACACCTCGATCACCCGCTCGTTGTCCTGCACCTGCTCCAGCGACCCTTCCGCCAGCACACTGCCCTGATGCAATACGGTGACGTGGTCGGCAATCGAGCCGACGAAGCCCATGTCGTGTTCCACCACCATCAGCGAATGCTTGCCGGCCAGGGTCTTGAACAGCTCGGCGGTGAACTCGGTTTCGGCGTCGGTCATGCCCGCCACCGGTTCGTCGAGCAACAGCAATTGCGGGTCCTGCATCAGCAGCATGCCGATCTCCAGGAACTGCTTCTGGCCGTGGGACAGCAGGCCGGCCGGGCGATTGACCGAGCTGGTCAAGCGAATGGTCTCCAGCACTTCGGCGATGCGGTCTTTCTGCTCGCCATTCAAGCGCGCCCGCAGGCTGGCCCACACCGACTTGTCGGTTTTCTGCGCCAGCTCCAGGTTCTCGAACACGCTCAAGGCTTCGAACACCGTCGGCTTCTGGAACTTGCGGCCGATGCCGGCCTGGGCGATCTGCACTTCGCTCATTTGCGTCAGGTCCAGGGTTTCGCCGAACCAGGCCTTGCCGTGACTGGGCCGGGTCTTGCCGGTGATCACGTCCATCAGCGTGGTCTTGCCTGCGCCATTGGGGCCGATGATGCAGCGCAGTTCGCCGACGCCGATGTACAGGTTCAAATCGTTCAGCGCCTTGAAGCCGTCGAAACTGACGCTGATGTCTTCCAGGGTCAGGATGGTGCCGTGGCGGGTGTTCAGGCCTTTACCGGCGCGCTGGCCGAGACCGATGGCATCACGACTGCTGCCGGCGTCCTTGTTGGGTTCTACGGGAAAAAACGCCGGTTCGAGCATGAATTCAGCGGTTGCCGTGACTCTCATGATTCACCTCTTTTCTTCAGCAGACCGATCACGCCTTTGGGCAGGTACAGGGTCACGACGATGAACAGCGCGCCGAGGAAGAACAGCCAGTACTCGGGGAACGCCACGGTGAACCAGCTCTTCATGCCGTTGACCACGCCGGCGCCGAGCAACGGGCCGATCAGCGTGCCGCGCCCGCCGAGGGCGACCCATACGGCGGCTTCGATGGAGTTGGTCGGCGACATCTCGCTCGGGTTGATGATGCCGACTTGTGGCACATACAACGCGCCGGCCAAACCGCACAACACTGCACTCAACACCCAGACGAACAGCTTGAACCCGCGCGGATCGTAGCCGCAGAACATCAGGCGGTTTTCCGCATCGCGCAACGCGGTCAACACCCGGCCGAACTTGCTCTGCGCCAGACGCCAGCCGATGTACAGGCTCGCCACCAGCAACAACACCGTGGCGAAAAACAGCACCGCGCGGGTGCCCGGCTCGGTAATGCCGAAGCCGAGAATGCTGCGGAAATTGGTGAAGCCGTTGTTGCCGCCAAACCCGGTTTCATTGCGGAAAAACAGGAGCATCCCGGCGAAGGTCAGGGCCTGGGTCATGATCGAGAAGTACACGCCCTTGATCCGCGAACGGAAGGCGAAAAAGCCGAACACCAGCGCCAGCAGCCCCGGTGCCAATACCACCAGGCACAGGGTCCAGAGGAAGCTGCTGGTGCCGGTCCAGAACCACGGTAGTTCGGTCCAGGACAGGAACGTCATGAACGCCGGCAAGCTATCGCCCGAGGCCTGGCGCATCAGGTACATACCCATGGCGTAACCGCCGAGGGCGAAGAACAAACCGTGGCCGAGGGACAGCAGGCCGGCATAACCCCAGACCAGATCGAGGGCCAACGCGACAATGGCGTAACAGAGGATTTTGCCCACCAGGGTCAGCGTGTAGGCGGAGACGTGCAGCGTGCTTTCCGTCGGCAACAGCGACAGCAGCGGCAACGCCAGCAATAGAACGAGGATCACCGCACCGACGGCAATCGTGACTTTCGGGCCGGCCTTTTGTGTGGCCGTAAGCATCAGGGGCTGGTTCATCAGTCGATCACCCGTCCTTTGAGTGCGAAGAGGCCTTGCGGACGCTTCTGGATGAACAGAATGATCAGCGCGAGGATGAGGATCTTGCCGAGCACCGCACCGATTTGCGGTTCGAGGATCTTGTTGGCTATCCCTAAGCCGAATGCGGCAAGGACACTGCCGGCCAACTGGCCGACACCGCCGAGTACCACCACCAGGAACGAGTCGATGATGTAGCTCTGACCGAGGTCCGGGCCGACGTTGCCGATCTGGCTCAGGGCCACGCCACCGAGGCCGGCGATGCCCGAGCCGAGGCCGAAGGCGAGCATGTCCACGCGTCCGGTGGGCACGCCGCAACAGGCGGCCATATTGCGGTTCTGAGTGACCGCCCGCACGTTCAGGCCCAGGCGTGTCTTGTTCAGCAACAGCCAGGTCAGCACCACCACAAACAGTGCAAAGGCAATGATGACGATGCGGTTGTAGGGCAGCACAAGATTGGGCAACACCTGAATCCCGCCCGACAACCACGCCGGGTTGGCCACTTCGACGTTCTGCGCGCCGAACAGCAACCGAACCAGTTGAATCAACATGAGGCTGATGCCCCAGGTGGCGAGCAGGGTCTCCAGTGGACGGCCATAGAGGTGGCGAATCACCGTACGTTCCAACGCCATGCCGATGGCGGCGGTGACGAAAAATGCCACCGGCAGTGCAATCAGCGGATAGAACTCGATGGCCTGCGGCGCGAAGCGCTGGAACATCAGTTGCACCACATAGGTCGAGTAGGCGCCGAGCATCAGCATCTCGCCGTGGGCCATGTTGATCACACCGAGCAAGCCGAAAGTGATCGCCAGACCGAGGGCGGCGAGCAGCAGTATCGAACCCAGTGACATGCCGCTGAATGCCTGGCCGAGCATTTCGCCGACCAGCAGTTTGCGTTTGACTTGAGCGAGGCTGGTTTCAGCGGCGGTACGCACATTCGCATCGGTTTCGACGCCCGGCTCCAGCAGGCTTTCGAGGCGGGTGCGGGCCAGCGGGTCGCCGGTTTCGCCGAGCAAACGTACCGCGGCGAGGCGCACGGCCGGGTCAGCGTCCACCAATTGCAGATTGGCCAGGGCAATGCTGAGGACGGCGTGAATGCTTTCGTCCTTCTCGCCCGCCAGTTGCTGGTCGAGGAATTTCAACTGTGCCGGCTTGGCGCTTTTCTGCAATTGCTGCGCGGCGGCCAGACGGGTTTTGGCGTCGGCGGCGAGCAATTGATGGCTGGCCAGCGCCGTGTCGATCAGACCCCGCAGGCGGTTGTTCAGGCGCAGGATTTTCGGTTGGCCGTCGACGGTCAACTCGCCTTGTTGCAGGGCGTTGATCAGTTCGATGCGGGCCGGATCGGGCTGCGCGGCCCAGGCTTCCAGAAGTTTTGCCTGCTGCACGGGATTGGCGGCGACGAAGTCGTCGGCGTCACCGGCATGAGTGACCATCGGCAGTAACAGTGCAATGGCGAGAATGAAACGGTAAAGGGCGGTGGGCATGTTAAATGTCCTGGTCATGCGCGGACCCTGTAGGAGCTGGCTTGTCAGCGAAGCTTTTGGCGTCAGTCAGTACGCCTTCGCTGGCAAGCCAGCTCCTACAGGTTTTGTGTGAGTGCAAACAGGTGGCTTAGTTGCTCTTCACCGCATACTCCGGCTTCTTGTCGTTGCCCTGGATGAACGGGCTCCACGGCTGGGCGCGAATCGGCCCTTCGGTCTGCCACACCACGTTGAACTGACCGTCAGACTGGATCTCGCCGATCATCACTGGCTTGTGCAGGTGGTGATTGGTCTTGTCCATGGTCAGCGTGTAGCCGGACGGCGCGGCAAAGGTCTGGCCGGCCAGGGCTTCGCGGACTTTGTCGACGTCGGTGGATTTGGCTTTTTCGGCTGCTTGCGCCCACATGTGGATGCCGACATAGGTGGCCTCCATCGGGTCGTTGGTCACCGCTTTGTCGGCGCCCGGCAGGTTGTGTTTTTTGGCGTAGGCTTTCCAGTCATCGACGAACTTCTTGTTCTCCGGGTTCTCGACCGATTCGAAGTAGTTCCACGCGGCGAGGTTGCCCACCAGTGGTTTGGTGTCGATGCCGCGCAGTTCTTCTTCGCCGACCGAGAACGCCACGACCGGAACGTCGGTGGCTTTCAGGCCCTGGTTGGCCAGCTCTTTGTAGAACGGCACGTTGGAGTCGCCGTTGACGGTGGAGATGACTGCCGTCTTGCCGCCCGCCGAGAACTTCTTGATGTTGGCGACGATGGTCTGGTAGTCGCTGTGACCGAACGGGGTGTAGACCTCTTCGATGTCCTTGTCGGCCACGCCTTTGGAGTGCAGGAACGAACGCAGGATCTTGTTGGTGGTGCGCGGGTAGACGTAGTCGGTGCCGAGCAGGAAGTAGCGCTTGGCGCTGCCGCCTTCTTCGCTCATCAGGTATTCAACGGCGGGGATCGCTTGCTGGTTCGGCGCGGCGCCGGTGTAGAACACGTTCGGCGACATTTCTTCGCCTTCGTATTGCACCGGGTAGAACAGCAAGCCATTGAGCTCTTCGAACACCGGCAGTACCGATTTGCGCGACACGGAAGTCCAGCAACCGAACACCACGGCGACCTTGTCCTGGGTCAACAACTGGCGGCCCTTCTCGGCGAACAGTGGCCAGTTCGACGCCGGGTCGACGACCACAGGTTCCAGCATCTTGCCGTTCACGCCACCCTTGGCGTTGATCTCGTCGATGGTCATCAGCGCCATGTCTTTCAACGACGTTTCGGAGATCGCCATGGTCCCGGACAACGAATGCAGAATACCGACCTTGATGGTCTCGGCGGCCTGGACGGTCCAGGTCATGCCCATTGCGGCAATGGATGCCGAGAGAGTGAAAGCCTTGATCAAACTGCGACGCTTCATTGTGCGATCTCCATGAACTTATGAGTTTTTTTGGTTGGCAGATGCGGACTACTGAAGGTGTGTTTTGCAAAGGCTGTGCCCGGTCGGCAAAAGGCAGGGAAATGTCGTTTTAGAGCGGTTGCGCGGTTTGATGGCGCACCATGAGAGGACATGGTCAGAGGTCTGGTGCGCCGGGGTGCGTCACATTGGGGCGCGGATGCTATGAGCAACACAAATCAAACGTGGGAGCGGGCTTGCTCGCGAAGAGGGCGTGTCAGTCACCATTTAAGTTGTCTGACCTACCGCTTTCGCGAGCAAGCCCGCTCCCACCGTTTTGATCTCTGTGGATCAACGACGGCGCATCAAACCGATAAAGAACAACCCGCCAATCGCCGCAGTGGCAACACCGATTGGCAAGTCTTCGGGGGCGATCAGTGTTCGGGCGGCGACGTCGACCCAAACCAGAAACACACTGCCGAGCAACACGCACACCGGCAGCAATCTTCGGTGTTCAGCCCCGACCAGACGCCGCGCAATATGCGGCACCATCAGCCCGACAAAACCGATCGACCCGCTGATCGACACCAGCACCCCGGTCATCAATGACGCAATCAGAAACACCCGCAGGCGCACGGTGCGCGCATTCAGGCCCAGGGTCACCGCGGTCTGTTCGCCGGCCATCAGCGCATTCAGCGGTCGCGCCATGCCCAGTAGCAAAATCAGCCCGAGCAACACACTGGCTGTCGGCACCGCCAGTAATTCCCAGCGTGCCAGCCCGAGCCCGCCAAGCATCCAGAACATCACCGCCGAACTGGCTCGATGGTCGCCGAGAAATAGCAGCAAATTGGCAATCGCCATCATCACGAACGACACCGCCACACCGCACAGCAGCAAGCGGTCACTGTCGAGTCGACCGTTGCGGTTGGCGATCATCAGCACCACCAGCATGCTCAGCAATGCACCGATAAATGCCGCGATCGGCAAGGTCAGCAGGCCAACGATTTCGCCGACATGCAGCACCACGATCACCGCGCCAAGTGTGGCGCCGGAAGTCACGCCGAGCAGGTGCGGGTCAGCCAACGGGTTGCGCGTCACCGCTTGCAGCACCGCGCCGACCAACGCCAGCCCGGCGCCCACCAGCGCACCGAGGAACATGCGCGGAACGCGGATCAGCCAGACGATATGTTCCTGCCCAGGGCTCCAGTCCGGCACACCGAAGCCGAACAGTTTGTGCAACAGGATGCGCCACACCACGTCCAGCGGCACCCGCGCCGGGCCGAAACCCAGGGACACCACGCACGACACCAGCAACAGCGCACCGAGGACGATCAGCAACAGGGCATAGCGACGGTTGATCATTCGCCGTGGAAACCCTTGGCCAGGGTTGCGACCGCCAGCACATTGTCGATCCCCGGCGTGGCCTGCACGTACGGGATGACGATGAAGCGCCGGTTCTTGATCGCGTCCACCGATTGCAGGGCTTTGTTGCCCAGCAGGAATTGAATCTTCTGTTCGGCGGTGATTTCGCTGTAGTCGACGATCACGATCACTTGCGGATTGCGCTCGACCACGCTCTCCCAGTTGACCCGGGTCCAGCTCGCGTCGACATCCTCCAGGATATTGTGCCCGCCAGCGGCATCGATCAGCGCTTGCGGCATGCCCAGCCGACCGGACGTCATGGCCCGGTCTTCGCCGCTGTCATAAAGAAACACCCGTGGTTTATCCGCCGGCAGATCCTTGCGAATGGCGACTACCTGAGCCTGCATTTCGCCGATCAGCGCGCTGGCGCGATCCTGCACGTCGAAGATCCTGCCGAGGTTACGCAGGTCGTTGTAGGTGTCTTCGAGGCTGGCCGGCGGGCGCTTCATCACGAAGGCGCAGGACTCGGTCAGCTCATACACATTGATGCCCAGCGGTTGCAGGGTCTGTGGCGTGAGGTCGCCGCCGACGCGCATGCCGTAATCCCATCCGGCGAAGAAGAAATCGACATTGGCATTGAGCAGGGTTTCCACTGACGGGTACTTGGCTGCCAGCTCCGGCAGACCGTCGAGCAGCGACTGCATGTCGGGTGTTACGGCCTTCCAGCCACTGACGCCGCTGTAGCCGGCCATTCGTGGCTTGAGGCCGAGGGCGAGCATCATCTGGGTCATGTTGATGTCGTGGCTGAGGGCGTGTTGCGGTGCCTGCCTGAAGGTCACTTCACGGTCGCAACTGTGGATCGTCAGCGGGTAACGGGTGGCTTCGGCCAACGCCTCGGCGCTGCCCGACAGCATCGCGAGGCAGAGGCTGCTGCGCAGCAGGGAACGCAAATTCATGGTTGGGTTATCCAGGTGATTCGTGGGTAGCCGTGCAACGGATGTTCATCGATCAGGGCTTCGACGCCGAACACATTGCGCAGTAGCGCAGCCGTCAGGACTTCTTTCGGCGTGCCGCTGGCGACGATGCGGCCGTGGTTGATCACGTACAGCCGATCACAAAAAGCCGCCGCCAGATTGAGGTCATGGATGCTCGCCAGGGTGCCGATGTCCAGGCGCTTGACCAACTTCAAAAGCTCAAGCTGATAGCGCGGATCGAGGTGGTTGGTCGGCTCGTCGAGGATCAGCAACTGTGGCTGCTGGGCCAGGGCGCGGGCGAGGATGACCCGCTGTTTTTCACCACCGGAGAGGGTGGCGAACCCGTGGTCTTCGAAGCCCTTGAGGCCGACGGATTCCAGGGCCTGATTGATCAGGTCGCGGTCTTCAAAGGTGTCGCCATCGAACAAGCCTTTGTGCGGCGTGCGCCCCATGGCGACCACTTCCTCGACGGTCAGGCCGAAGGTATCGGGGAACTCCTGCAACACCACGGCGATGCGTTGCGCGCACCAGCGCGAGGACTGCTTCCAGACATTGTGGTGATCAAGCCTGACCTCGCCGCTTTCCGGTTTGTTGAAGCGCCAGGCACAACGCAACAGGCTGGTCTTGCCGCTGCCATTGGGGCCGATCAGCCCGACGAACTCACCGGCGGCCACGTGCAAAGAGGCATCACGCAGCTGGAACTGATGGTGGCAATGGCCGTGGCCCAGGGGGGACCAGGTGAGGTTTGTCAGATTCAGCGAGGTCATGCAGTGACTCTTGAGGTGAAGCCAATGGCCTCATCGCTGGCAAGTCAGCTCCTACAGGGTTCGTGCACATTCTGTAGGAGCTGGCTTGCCAGCGAAGGGGTCCGTGAGAGGGTGACGCGCGGGGGAGTTTACAGCCCATTGAGCCCCGCGCATCTCGCCTGTTTCAAGATGAAGATGAAGCCGATTCAGTTTGTCGGGTGAGGCGCGACAGCAGCACACGATCCAGCACCCACACCGCCACCAGCGAAGCACCCACCAACGGAAAGGCCACTGCGAGGGCGAACATGATCACCATGGCGGTTTTCCATTTCGGCAGGTCGTGGCGCAGCGGCGGCACGCCGAGTTTTCCTTGCGGACGACGCTTCCACCAGATCACCACGCCGCTGACGGCGCTGAGCAAAATCATCAGGCAGATCAGCAACACCACGATCTGATTGAACACGCCGAACATCTTGCCTTCGTGCAGCATCACGCCGATTTCCGTAGCGCGGGCGACGGCGCCATATTGCTCGTAACGAACATCGGCCAGAACCTTGCCGGTGTATTGATCGATGTGCAACGTGGCGTCATTGCGCGGGTCGTCGGCGAACACCGAGATGGTGAACACGCCGGTCGCGGATTTCGGCAAAGTGATGCTGTAGCCCGGTTCGACCTTACTCTGCGTGGCGATGTTTTGTACGTCTTGCAGGCTGATAGTCGGCGCTGCCGGGCCGGCGTGCGCACCGTCGTGGGCCATGTGTTCGGCATGGTCGCCGGACATTGGCATCGGCGTGTTTTCCATGGCCCAAGGCACGGTCTGGCGAGTGGCGCTATTGAGGCTGCGTGCCTCGACGTCGGACTTCGGTACGTTGTCCCACATTGCTGCCGGAAAAACGTTCCACACGGCCGCGTATTGCTGGCCCCAGAAGCCGGTCCAGGTCATGCCGCTGAGCAGCATCACCAGCAGCAGGGAGGCGCCCCAGAATCCGGTGACGGCATGCAAGTCACGCCAAAGCACTCGCCCGCGACTGCTCAGGCGTGGCCACAGAATGCCGGCGGCCTGACCGCGCGGCCACCACAGGAATACCCCGGAAACCACCAGCACCACACCCCAGCCGGCGGCCAGTTCGATCAGTCTATCGCCGACGGTGCCGATCATCAGCTCGCCGTGAATCGCGCGCGCAATGGCTTGCAGATTGTTCTTGGCGTCTTGCTCGCCGAGGATGTCGCCGTGGTACGGATCGACAAAAACGTTCAGCTCGTTGCCGCCATTGAGCACGACAAACTGGGCGCTGCGTTCGGCATTGACCGGTGGCAGGTACTGTTTGATCGTTGCCTGGGGATACGCATCTTTTACCCGCTTGAGCAGATCGTCGGCCGGGACGGTGTGATGACCGGCCGGGACATTGAGCAGGCTGCTGTACATCAGTGAATCGAGTTGCGGTTTGAATAGATAAATGGTGCCGGTCAGGGCCAGCATCACCATGAAGGGCGCAACGAACAATCCGGCATAGAAATGCCAGCGCCACGCCAGGTTGTAGAAATTCACTTTGGGCTGTTTCATCACGTGTGCTCCGCTTGGCGTATCAATTGTTTGTGAAAGATCGCAGCCTCGTTTCACTCGACAGCTCCTACAGGACGTACGCGTTCCAATGCAGGAGCCTGCGATCTTTTGACTTTTTTTGTTAGAAACTCATGTCCACCTTGGTCCAGAGCGTTCGCCCCGGTTCCTTGATGGCTTGCGGGTCATTGGCGGGGTAGCCGAAACCGGCATTGCCGGCCAGGTTCAAGTGCTCGGCGTAAGCCTTGCCGAACAGGTTGTCGACGCCGCTGCTGACCTTCCAGTTGCGGTTGATCCGATAGGCACCGTTGAGGGAGAACACGCCGAACCCCGGCGTCTTGTCGAAGTCCTTGCCGACCACGTTGCCCTTGTTCTGGTCGATGCGGTTTTGCGCGGCAACCACTCTCCACAGTGCGCCGGCGCTCCAGTTGTCTTCGCTGTAGGTCAGGCCGAAACGGGTATCCAGCGGCGGCATCTGCGGCAAGGCAGTGCCGTCGCTACTGTTCTTGCCCCAGGCGTAGGCCAGGGTCGCGTCGGCTTTCCAGTTTTCGGTGAAGTTGTAAGCGACGCCCAGTTCGCCACCCATGATTCGCGCGTCAATGTTTTCGG
The DNA here is from genome assembly GCF_059422645.1 of Pseudomonas sp. GW821-FHT01C01. Classification (NCBI taxonomy): domain Bacteria; kingdom Pseudomonadati; phylum Pseudomonadota; class Gammaproteobacteria; order Pseudomonadales; family Pseudomonadaceae; genus Pseudomonas; species Pseudomonas sp. GW821-FHT01C01. The sequence continues at coordinate 67,617 of NZ_JBWKXF010000030.1, forward strand.
CTTGCGAGGTCATGCCCATCATTCCGGGCGTGTAGCTGAACAGGATGTAATCGCGCACCTGGCCGACGTAGCCAGAGGCCCAGGCTTCGAGTTTTTCGGTGTTGTATTGCAGGCCGAAATCGAGCTGGGTGGTCTTTTCCGGTTTGATTGAATCGAAGGCATTCACTGAACCGGCGGGGCCGGATTTGGGTGAAAACAGCTCCCAGTAATCCGGGAACCGCTGGGTGTGACCAAGGCCGGCATACAACGTGGTCGGGCTGTCGGCCAGGTCATGCTCGTAGCGGATGAAGCCACTCGGCAGGGTATCGGCGCGGGTGTCGTCGGCAGTCGGATTCGGGTGGGACATCATTCCCGAGCCGATGGTCTGCCGATAATCCTTGGCCGAGGCGCGGTCCAGGCGTGCGCCACTGATCAAACGGTCACGGTCGGCGGCGTACCAGGTCAGCTCGCCGAAGACCCCGTAGTTATGGAAGTCGGCATCCTTGGTGTACGGCAGGTCCTTGTAGGCGTCGACGCCCATGGCACCGCGCTGGCGATGCTCGTTGGTCTGCGCATCGATGCCGCTGATCAGTTGCACATCGGCCCAGCGCCAGGTGGCCTTGACCCGGGCACCGAGGGTACGGCGGTCGACGTTGGAGGCCATCGGGCCGGCCATCTTGCCGGTGCCGGACGGCGTGCGCAGGGTGTAGTTGTCCATCACGTGGTCGGCGTAGTTGTAGTAGACCTGGGCTTCGAGCTTTTCCAGTACGTCACTGATGTTGGATTTCTCAAAGCGCAGGCCGAGGCTTTCGCGCAGGAACTGCGAACCGTCCATGCTGCGCCCGGCGTAGCGCGCTTCACCGTCACCCTTGCCGGCGGTCAGCTCCAGCAGGGTATCGGCATCCGGGGTCCAGCCGAGTGCGACGTCGCCGTTCCATTTGTCGTAGCGCGACGCCACGGTGTCGTTGTTGCCGTCCCGGTAGTCGTCGGAATGCGCGGTGTTGCCGATGACCCGCACGTAACCCGACTGGCCGCCGGCCGCGGCGTCCACCAGTTTGTCGAAGCGCCCCCAGGAACCGGCCAGCACGCTGGCGTTGACCCGTGTGCCGAGTTCGCCGAAGTGCTCCGGCTCACGGTCGAACAGGATGGTCCCGGCCGAAGAGCCCGGCCCCCAAAGTACGGTTTGCGGGCCTTTGATCACGGTGAGTTTGTCGTAGGTTTCCGGCGAGATGTAGGAAGTGGGGGCGTCCATCCGGCCTGGGCAGGCGCCGAGCATCATGCTGCCGTTGGTGAGAATGTTCAGTCGCGAACCGAACATGCCGCGCAGCACCGGGTCGCCATTGGTGCCGCCATTGCGCACCATGGCGAAGCCCGGAATGGTCTTCAGGTAATCGGCGCCGTCGCTGGCCGGCACCGGTTGGCGCGGGTCCTTGGGGTTGGTGACGATGGTCAGTGGCGAGCTGGGTGCAACGGCGGTAATCACCGTCGGGCTCAGTTCTTCACTGTGACCGGCATGGTCATCGGCCAGCGCAGAAGGCGCCAGCAAAGCACCGCACAGGATCGCGGTGGCGTGCCTGAAACGAATGCAGGATTCGTTCAGGACAAAAGAGGCTTGGGCAGTGCTCAAGCACGGGACAGCAGAAAACCTGGACATGACAACTTCCATCGAACAGTCGTAAACGACACGGCCGGCAGCCTGCGCAATCCCTGTGGGAGCGGGCTTGCTCGCGAAGAGGGAGTGTCAGCCAACACTGATGTCGCCTGGCACACCGCTTTCGCGAGCAAGCCCGCTCCCACAGGTTGCAGTGGTTGTCTTGCGGACCGTGTGAGATCGGAGGTGGGTGTTTACGCGACGGAAGGCGGGGCGCGGGTGCGGGCGCCGGGGAAGATGGTTTGCCGGGCGTGGCCCAGGCGTGGGGAGGGCGTGGTGAACGTGTTGACGGGTGGGATGACGAAATTGGCGAAAGACACGCCACCGGTCAGCGCCGGGCAATTGAACAACAGGCTGCAATAGCCGCACTTTTCCCACAGTACATGCTGCCCCGGGGCTGGCGGGCAATGCTCGGCGGTGGCTTGCGTGCCATGGTCGGCATGCTCCATCGCCGGCATGTCCATGCCCATGCCCATGCCCATGCCCATGCTCATGCCCATGCTCATAGGCATGCTCATCGACATGGCGCGCGAATCCATCGGCATCGACTGTGAAATCAGCGGACCGATAAAGATCATCAGCATGGCGAACAGGCTGATCCAGCTGCCGCGTGTCAGGCTCAATGCCTGATTGCGTGGCCTGGATGACCTGGCGCTAAGCGGGCGCATGGGCGTTTTCAGCTCAGGCGATTACGGATTGTGCACGTGCGCTTGCATGCTGTCCGGCGCCTGCTTCTGCACCGCGACCTCGACCGTCACGTCACCGGACTTCTCGAAATGCAGCGTCATGGGGAAGTGCTTGCCGTCACTGAGCAGGCTGCGATCCTTGAGGCCCAGCAACATCACGTGATAGGCCATCGGTGCGAAAGTGACCTCGCCACCGGCTGGCACTTCCACGCTCGGTACGTGCTGCATTTTCATCATGTCGCCTTGCATCACGTGCTCATGCAATTGCGCTTCGCCGGCAATGGGGGTGTCGACGCTGAGCAGGCGGTCGGCGGTCTGGCCTTCATTGTTGATCACGAAATACGCCGCAACGGTGGGCGCATTGGGCGGCAACTCCTGGGACCACGGATGAGCGATTTCCAGTGTGCCGACTTTGTATTCGTGGGCATTGGCAAAGCAGGCAGGCAGCAGCAATGCGGCCAGAACGATGAATTTGTTCAACATGGCAGTTCTCCGGAACGATTTAAACGCAGGTCATTTGCGAGAAAAATCACACCAGAGGGGATGCGCGGGGGTTGAGGCTTGGCCATTGCTGGCGCGGTGACGGGCTTTCGAGAGAGGTGGCAGGCACGCTTCGGTTGGACTCGAAGCGAGCGAAATACAGCTGTGGCGTATGCCCCGGCAACGCCACCAATGGCGCAGAACCCGAGCAGCACCAGCAATGCTGCATGTTGGAGTGATCGTCGCTTTGCGGGGCTTTCTGTTCAGGGTCCCCGATGGAAATCGCCACCATCCGGGTGCCGCTGGAGCTGCAAAAACTCCCCCACAACAGTTGTTCGGCGGGTAACTTTGTCGTCTGTGCCATCGCTCCGGACATCGGCATGGCGAGCAAATTGAACAGCACTGCGAAGCAGGCTATCCAGGCAATTGCGAGCCGTTGTCGGGACATGGGACAAAATCCGTTTGAGTGGGCGATCAGGCGCGGGCTATTTAGCCTGATCAGGGCCGATAAGTAAAAAAGCGGTGTGCGGTTTGGTGTCGCAGCGCCGTCCTTTCGTAGCCTTTATGATAGTCGTGAATTTCAAAGTGCCAGTAGGGTTTGAGCATTGTTCGGAATCTCACGAGAATTAGCAGTTCCTTAAAGATTTGTACGTAAAGTCTGAGTGCCTAGTAGGTTCCAACCTTTGCGTCGCCACTGATGGCGCCTTCGCGGGCAAGCCCGCTCCCACAGGGTTTCTTTGTATAGCCCTGGACTTGTGTTCGGTGAGGTCCACTAATGAAATGGCTACCCCCTGACACCCTGTGATCGCTCTCTAAACTTTCACAGGGTGTCTTTCGGAGGCCATT
>NZ_JBWKXF010000031.1:0-70216 GCF_059422645.1 Pseudomonas sp. GW821-FHT01C01
GATGAAAGCAAGCCAAACACGCATCGAAAACAGTATTGCAGAAATGGGGGTATCCATAGATGTGGGAGCGGGCTTGCCCGCGAAGGCGTCCTGACGCGTTCGCAAAAATCAGGTTAAAAACTGCTCTGTCATCGCTCGCAACAGGTCTACGACCGAATCGAACTCCCGTTCCACGCTTGGCAATTCGGGACGCTTCAAAACAATCACCGGCACCCCCCGCTCACGCGCCACTTCCAGTTTCGGCTCGGTCGCCGTGCTGCCGCTATTCTTGCTGATCAACACGTCGATGTTTCGCCGCTCGAACAACCCACGTTCATCGTCGATCAGGAAGGGCCCACGTGCGCCGATCACTTCGCAGCGCTCGTTGCCCGGATACTCGTCCAGCGCGCGCAGGGTCCAGAATTGCTCCGGGGGGATTTCATCCAGGTGCTGCAGGGGTTCGCGACCGAGGGTGAACAGCGGTCGGCGGAAGGGTTTCAGGGTTTCGATCAGTTCGGCCCAATCGCTGACTTCCCGCCAGTCATCGCCCGCCTGGGCTTGCCAGGCCGGACGCCGTAGCGCCCAGCAGGGGATGCCGCTCAATTGCGCTGCAGTTGCGGCGTTCTGGCTGATTTGGGCGGCGTAGGGGTGAGTGGCGTCGAGCAGCAGATTGATGCCTTCATCGCCAATGAATTGCGCCAGGCCTTCGGCGCCGCCATAGCCACCGACGCGAACCTGGCATTGCAGATCCGTCGGCACCCGACCGACGCCGGCCAGGCTGTAGATATGCTGTGGCCCGAGCGTGCGGGCAATGGCCAGGGCTTCGGTCACGCCGCCGAGCAACAGAATGCGCTTCATTGAAAAGCTCCCGCATGGCCAACAACCCCACCCTGGCGATCAATGGCAAAGACTTCCACTTGAACCTGCGCCGGCACCACGCTGCGGGCAAAATCCAGGGCGTGCTGACAGACTGCATCACCCAGGGTGACCCCCGCTGCGGCGGCCATGGCCAGTGCCTGCTGGCTAGTGTTGGCCTCGCGGATGCGCTGCTGCAACGCCGCATCGGCGCCAACCTGCGCCGCCCATAGCGCCAGTTGCGGCAGGTCAATGCTCGAATGACGACTGTGCAAATCCATGTGCCCGGCCGCCAGTTTGCTGATCTTGCCGAAACCACCGCACAGGCTGAGTTTATCCACCGGTACTTTGCGCAGGTGCTTGAGTACGGCGCCAACGAAGTCGCCCATTTCGATCAGGGCGATTTCCGGTAGGTTGTAGACCCGGCGCATGGTGTCTTCGCTGGCATTGCCGGTGCAGGCGGCGATGTGCAGGTAACCGTTGGTTTTCGCCACGTCGATGCCCTGGTGGATCGAGGCAATGTAGGCCGCACAGGAAAACGGCCGGACGATGCCGCTGGTGCCGAGGATCGACAGGCCGCCAAGAATGCCCAGGCGCGGGTTCATGGTTTTCAGTGCCAGCGCCTCGCCGTTCTCGACATTGACCGTCACGTCGAAACCACCGCTGTAGCCGAGTTCGTCGGCCAGCCGGGCCAGGTGTTCGCTGATCATTTTGCGCGGCACCGGGTTGATCGCCGGCTCGCCGACACCCAGCACCAGCCCGGGCCGGGTCACTGTGCCGACACCGCGACCGGCCTTGAAGCGTGTCCCCGGTTCGGCGCTCAGGTGCACCTGGGAGTAGAGCAGGGCGCCGTGGGTCACGTCCGGATCGTCGCCGGCGTCCTTGAGCGTTCCCGCTTCGGCGCCGTGCTCGGTGAGGCGACAGAACTCCAGGCGCATCTGCACCTGTTTGCCCTTGGGCAACACGATTTCCACGGCGTCGACCGCTGTGCCATCCAGCAGCAGACGCGCGGCGGCGAGGCTGGTGGCCGTGGCGCAACTGCCGGTGGTCAGGCCACTGCGCAGGGGGGCGGGTTGTTCGGCGGTTTCGTCACGCATCGAAAGGTTTCGTCACGTCCAGCAAGGTAATCGGAAGGGCCTGGCGCCAGGTGTCGAAGTCGCCCAGCGCTTGTGCTTGCGCGATATGAATGCGGGTCAACTCTCCGCCGTATTGCTCGCGCCAAGCCATCAGGGTCATTTCACTTTGCAGGGTGACCGCGTTGGCAATCAGCCGGCCACCGGGTTTGAGTTCGGCCCAGCAAGTATCGAGCACGCCTGCGCGGGTGACACCGCCGCCGATGAAAATCGCATCCGGCCGCTCCAGTCCGGCCAAGGCTTGCGGCGCACTGCCGCGAATCAATTGCAGGCCGGGAACGCCGAGGGCATCACGGTTGTGTTCGATCAACGCTTGTCGGCCGTCATCCGCCTCGATGGCCAGGGCGCGGCAACTGGGGTGGGCGCGCATCCATTCGATGCCGATCGAGCCGCTGCCGGCGCCGACGTCCCACAACAGTTCGCCGGGGATCGGGGCCAGGCGCGCGAGGGTGATGGCGCGCACATCGCGTTTGGTCAGTTGGCCGTCGTGCTGGAAGGCCGAGTCCGGCAGGCCGGCCAGTCGTGACAGGCGAGGTGTATCCGGTTCTGCGATGCAGTCGATGGCAATCAGGTTCAGGTCGGCAATCCGCGGATCACTCCAGTCGCTGGCGATACCGTCGACACGCCGCTCGGCTTCACTGCCAAGGTGTTCCAGGACGGTGAGGCGGCTGGGGCCGAAGCCACGTTCGCGCAACAGGGCTGCGATGGCGGCGGGGCTGCGGCCGTCGTTGCTCAATACCAGCAAGCGTACGCCGCTGAACAATTGCGCGTTGAGTGCGGCGACGGGACGGGCCACCACCGAGAGTGTGACCACATCCTGCAAGGGCCAACCCATTCGCGCAGCGGCCAGCGAGCAGGAAGACGGCGCAGGAAGCGTCAGCATCTCGGCCGCAGGGAGTTGCCGGGCGAGGCTGGCGCCGACGCCGAAGAACATCGGATCGCCACTGGCCAGGACGCAAACGGGTTCTCCACGCAGTGACAGCAGCGACTCAAGGCAGAAGGGGCTCGGCCACGGCTGGCGCTCGCCGCGTATGCACGGCGGGAGCAAATCCAGATGCCGCTGGCCGCCAAAGATCTTCGACGCGCGCAACAATGCGTGCCGGGCGTTCTTGCCCAGACCCTTGAAACCGTCTTCGCCGATGCCTACTACCGTCAGCCAGGGTGTCATGCCGTTCCTCAATCACGCGTTCAACGTTGTTGGGCGGCATGATAGCGCGGGTTCCTTGAGCTGACTGCCTTCTGTTCCCGGATGAGCCCGTTGGCCACAGGCCATTGAGGCAGAGCAAGCATTCCGACCGGAGTCTTTTCATGCGGTGAAGCAAAGCAGGCATAATACCGCGCACTTTCGCCGTGAAATGCTTCGCCACCTGAACGGGTCCGCCTTGAACGAACGTCCGCTGTCTGCTGCCTTACGCCCCTCGGCCTGTCCGGGGTTGCTGCGTATTGTGCCGGCGCTGGATGGCGGCATCTGCCGGATCAAGTTGAACGGTGGTTCGATCAGCAGCGCTCAAGCCGAGGCTGTGGCGACTGCGGCCGAGCGTTACGCCAGCGGGACGATCGAGGCGACCAACCGGGCCAACCTGCAGATCCGCGGGATTGGCCACGAGCAAAGGGCGTTGATCGACAGCCTGCTGGCCGCCGATCTGGGACCACGCACGGCGGCGGGCGATGATGTGCGCAACCTGATGCTCAGCCCCGGCGCCGGGATCGATCGGCGCATGCTATTCGACACACGCCCGCTGGCCGGGCAGATCCTCGCCACATTGCAAAACCACGAAAGTTTCCACGATCTCAGTGCCAAGTTCGCCGTGCAACTCGATGGCGGTGAAGACCTGGCGATGCTCGAACATCCCCATGACCTGTGGCTCTCGGCGTTTGAGCAAGACGGCGAGCGCCGACTGGCGTTCGGTCTGGCAGGATGTCCGACCGACCGGCCCGCCGGTTCGGTAGCACTGGATGACGGGCACGCGCTGGTGGTCGCGGTCCTTGAGTTGTTCCTTGAACTGGCGCGCCCCGAGCAGACGCGGATGCGCCATTTGCTGGCCGAATACCCGATCGAGGGCATTCTGCTCCGGCTGGAAGAGCGTGTGCCGCTGCAAGCAGTGGTCGGTTGGCAGCGGGTTCCGGGCTCCAGTGATTTGCACGTGGGTGCCCACCCCCAGGCCGAATCCGGTGTCGTCTATGTGGGGGGCGTGCCGCCACTGGGACGGCTCGATCCCGCGATGTTGCGGGGTGTGGCACAACTGTCGCGCGAGTTCGGTGATTCCAGCCTGCGCTTCACACCCTGGCAAAGCCTGATGCTGGCCAATGTCCGCGCGGAGAACGCCGCTGAGGTCATTCGGCAATTGCAATGTCTGGGCTTGAAGTGCGAAGCCGATCAGCCATTGTCCCGGTTGATCGCCTGCACTGGCTCTAACGGCTGCGGTAAAGGCCTGGCCGAGACCAAGGGCGATGCCCTGCAACTGGCCGCGCTGCTGCACCGCCATGGACCGGCGCTGAACATACACCTGAGCGGTTGCCTGCGTTCCTGCGCCGCCGCGCATACGGCACCCGTCACATTGCTGGCCGTCGCCCCCGGTCTCTACGATCTCTATTTTCGCGATGCAGCGCAGCCGGGTTTTGGCGCGCTGCACGCACGCAACCTTACTATTGAAGCGGTCGCGACCCTGCTCGACGCCCGCTCACGGAGCCCCATTGATGCTTGATTACATCCGCGACGGTCAGGAGATCTATCGCAACTCCTTCGCGATCATTCGCGCCGAGGCCAACCTCGACCGAATCCCGGCCGATCTGGAAAAACTCGCGGTCCGTGTGATTCACGCCTGCGGCATGGTCGAGGCTATCGACGGTTTGCAGTTTTCCGAAGGTGCGGGCAAGGCCGGGCGTGATGCGCTGGCGGCCGGTGCGCCGATCCTGTGCGATGCGCGGATGGTCTCCGAAGGTGTGACCCGCGCGCGGTTGCCGGCCAACAACCCGGTGATCTGCACATTGCGCGATGAGAGCGTTGCGGAACTGGCCCGTGAATTGGGCAACACCCGTTCCGCCGCCGCGCTGGAGCTCTGGCGTCCGCATCTGGAGGGTAGCGTGGTGGTGATCGGCAATGCGCCGACTGCATTGTTCTACCTGCTGGAAATGCTCGACGCCGGTGCACCGAAACCGGCACTGATCCTCGGCTTCCCGGTAGGCTTCGTCGGCGCTGCCGAATCCAAGGCAGCGCTGGCGGCGGATAGCCGTGGCGTGCCTTTTGTCATCATGCAGGGGCGGCTGGGCGGTAGCGCCATGGCCGCCGCCGCCGTCAATGCCCTCGCCACGGAGATCGAATGATGCAGCAACCTGGACGTTTGATCGGCCTCGGCGTCGGTCCCGGTGATCCGGAACTGATTACCGTCAAGGCCTTGCGTTTGCTGCGCGAATCCCCGGTGGTGGCGTACTTCGTGGCCAAGGGCAAGAAGGGCAATGCCTTCGGCATCATCGAAGCGCACTTGCAGGAAGCCCAGAATTTGTTGCCGCTGGTGTATCCGGTGACCACCGAAGCCTTGCCGGCGCCGTTGTCCTACGAGCAAGTGATCAGCGACTTTTACGATGACGCTGCCGAAGAACTGGCCATGCATCTCGATGCAGGTCGTGATGTGGCGGTGATTTGCGAGGGCGATCCGTTCTTCTACGGCTCCTACATGTATCTGCACGACCGGCTCGCCGAACGCTATCAGGCTGAAGTCGTACCCGGTGTGTGCTCGATGCTCGGCGGTGCCTCGGTGCTCGGTGCACCACTGGTGTATCGCAACCAGAGCCTGTCGGTGTTGTCCGGTGTGCTGCCGCATGATGAACTCAAGCGTCGCCTGGCCGATGCCGATGCGGCGGTGATCATGAAGCTGGGGCGCAACTTTCCCAAGGTTCGCCAGGTGCTGGAAGAGCTCGGCCTGGCCGAGCGTGCGTTGTATGTCGAGCGCGCGACCATGGCCAATCAGAAGATCGTGCCGCTGGATCAGGTCGAACCGATGTCCTCGCCGTACTTCTCGTTGATCATCGTTCCCGGTGAAAGGTGGCAAGGCTGATGACCCGTCCAGTTCCGGCGATTGTCATTCTTGGCAATGGCAGCCTCGCGACCGCACGCAGCATTCAACAGGTGTACCCCGAAGCCCTGATCCATGGCCTGGCCGAACGGGTCGAAGGCGCGGATCGGGTTTATCACGAATTCGGTGCGACCCTGCGCGAACTCTATCAGCGGGGCACTCCGATCATTGCGCTGTGCGCGGCCGGGATCGTGATCCGCACGCTGGCGCCCTTGTTGCTGGAAAAGGGCGCCGAGCCACCGGTGTTGGCGGTGGCCGAAGACGGCAGTGCCGTGGTTCCACTGCTGGGTGGTCTCGGCGGGGTGAATGTAATGGCGCGGGAGATTGCCGCCGTGCTTGAAGTCGCGGCGGCGATCACCACCAGCGGTGAGTTGCGTTTTGGCACTTGCCTGCTCAACCCGCCCAGCGGTTATGCCCTTGGCGATCTGGAGCTGGGCAAGCGTTTCGTTTCCGATTTGCTGGCTGGCGAAACGGTGCGCATTGAAGGTGAGGCCCCGTGGCTGGCGCAGGCGCAGTTGCCCGAAGATGCACAGGCCCGATTGGCGGTGCATGTCAGTCATGCCGAGCGCGCACCGGCCGCCAACGAATTGCTGATCTATCCGCGCAACGTGGTAGTCGCCGTCAGTGCCGGCGTGACCAACGTAGCGACGGCGGTTCGCGAGGCGTTGCATCAAGTAAAAGTCGCCACGCAATCGCTAGCCTGCCTGTTGGTTGCCGACACGGAAATGGCCAACCCGGCGTTACGTGACGCGGCGCTGGAGCTGGGTGTGCCATTGCGTTTTGCCAGTGCTGAGGCAGGTATCGGTGAGCGATTGCGCGCTGTCATCGGCCAGCCTGTTTCTATCCTGGGTAACGACACCGTTGCCATTGCGGTAGCCGGGCAACCGGTGGACCCGTTGCAGATTGGCCGACCACGCGGACGCCTGGCCGTGATTGGTCTGGGGCCGGGGGCTGCCGAATTGATGGTGCCAGCCGTGAAGGCGGAACTGGCCCGCGCAACCGACGTGCTGGGTTACGAAACTTATGTGCGCATGGCCGGGCCGTTTCGCGCCGATCAGGTGCTGCATTGCACCGACAACCGCGAAGAGATGCAGCGCGCCCGCCACGCCTTCGAACTGGCGGCCCAGGGGCGTTCGGTGGTGGTGGTTTCCTCAGGGGATCCGGGTGTTTTCGCCATGGCCGCTGCGGTGCTGGAAGCGCTTCATGAGTCCAGCGATGCCCATTGGCATAATGTCGATCTCGAGATTTTGCCGGGGGTTTCCGCCTCGTTGGCGACGGCCGCCCAGGCCGGTGCGCCGCTGGGGCATGACTTCTGTGTGCTGTCGCTGTCGGACAACCTCAAGCCTTGGGCAATCATCGAGAAACGCCTGGACCTGGCCGCTCAAGCCGATCTGGCGCTGGCCTTCTACAACCCGATCTCGCGTTCTCGCCCGTGGCAACTGGGGCAGGCGCTGGATATCGTCGCCCGGCACCGCGTGCCAGAGACCCCTGTGGTGCTGGGCCGGGATATCGGGCGTCCGGGGCAGACGCTGCGGGTCACCACCCTTGGCCAGTTGACGCCCGATCAGGTCGATATGCGCACCATGGTGTTGATCGGTTCTTCGACTACCTGTGTATTCCCTCGCGCCGAAAATGGAGTTTGGGTCTATACACCGCGTTGGTATGGGAACAAGCCCGGTTCTTGAATGAGTGCGGCCTCTAATAAGAGGCCGCTATTTCACGCTTTAACTATGCCGGCTTCAATACAGGTCGTTACGTCTTGGTAACTATTGGCATAAGTTGATTCTTATATATAGGTTGATGGTTATTCTTGTATGTCTTAGCTTTGGTTTGTGCCGCATGGAGCGGCAGATTGTTAACCAAGGAACTTGATATGCAAAACTCGACCATTAATGACACGGCACAATTGCCTTTTGATGTTGCCGCACAAGATAAATACTTCAAACAGATCGAAGCACAACTCGCTGCCGTGCCTGCACGTCCACGGGCGAGGAGCCTGGCTACAACGGTGAGCGTTTCAGCCAATCGCATCGCTCAAGAACATGATGCTTCGGTGGTAGGTCCGTCGCTTGTAGTGTTCGAGGAAAAACTTTCCGAAGACGACAAGCAAGATGCCCTGGACAGCCAGTCCTTTGCCGAAGCGGTGGTTCGCAAGCTACCCGCCAACAGCACTCAAGAACAACGTTACGCCGCCTATAACGAAGCGCTGACTGCAATCGGCTGGGTGACGGAAAGCTATACGCGCAAAAAGTACGATTCCAAAACGCTGACATTGACCATGAATGACGCGCTGTTGCAGATCCTTCAAACCGTTATCAGTGCCGGCTCCGGCAACGTGTTGAGCCTGGTGGCTGCCGGTTTCGAAAAACTCAAGGGCGACAAGGAAGCGTTGAAGATCGTCGATTCCGGAAGCAAGAACAGTGAGCTTGTCAGCTTCAAGGCTGTCCCTTGCGTCGTTGCGCCGGGTGGCGGCATGGCGATGGTCATGGGCGGGCTGGATGTGTACAGCAAGAGTTTCAACGGCAACTTCCTGTTTATCACTATCAATACTGAAGGTGTGCATCTTTTTCAAGCAGCAGGTGTTCGAAAGTTCAATAAGCGCGCTTTCGATCGCAAGCGTCAGCAGGTTTACAGTTATATCGATCAGTTTGGTGATGATTTATTTAAAAAGTTGACGAGCTAATAAACTCGTAAGGGAGTTGCTCAATGCAAATTACTGATTGTCCAGGTTCTGGTCGGTGGGGGTTGCAATATGCCGGGTCTTGCTGATGCGATTGTAGTAGGGGGCTGTCTGCTGTCTTTTGCAGACAAGGTGCGCTTGCAGGATCAGCAAGACATACAGGATTGCTTGTTGTATGCAGAACTGGCGACAAATGATAAATACCCTGGGCAAGTATCAAAGAAGGTCTGGTTCGATTATTACCAAGGCCGTTTGCTCAAAGCCGGCTTTACCTTGAAAACTATTGTTCCGTCCGAACCTTTCAGAGTGTCGAATGTTCGCCAGCTGCTGAACATCAGCCATACCGTGATTGGTCATTTGGGTTCGGAGCGTTTGGGACAACTCGTCAAGGAAACCTACAGAGCATTGCAGCTCGACGAATTCGCCTGGGAGTTTTTCCGTGGCAATGTCATGCAGGGTGGTTTGGGTATTCTCAAGTGCGCACCTTGCGAACGCCTCGACTCGGGTGAAACGGTGGTCTGCCTTTACGGCATGCGCTACGACACCACTGTTATCGAGCAGGACTTCTTTTTCTGGAGCGAGTTTGACAAAGAAGTGGTCATCATCCCCGATGGCGGGGTGTTTGCTTTTGATCCCGAGGTGTTTGAAAACTATCGAGCGCGAGTACACGAAAAGATAGACAAGTATTCGGACAAGCTTCTCGTGCGCAAGCTAACGCTTTGAACCGTTTGCAAAACGAAAAAGAAAAGGCCTTGTTGTGAGCAACAAGGCCTTTTTTTGCGGTCAAGGCACCAGGTATCCCTTCACCCCGGTAAAGATGATCTGTGCCGCCAGTGCGCACACGAACAACCCCATCAACCGGCTGACGATCTGTAACCCCTGGTCGCCAAGAATGCGCTCGATACGGCCGGACAAAAACAGCACCACACCCACGGTAAAACTGGCCAGGGCAATACTGAAAATGGCCGTGAGCTTGTCGTCCCAGTGCGGCTGGCCCACGCCCATCACCAGCAGGGCACCGATGGTGCCGGGCCCGACGGTCAGCGGAATGGTCAGCGGGACGATGGTCACATCCTGCTGCACGTTGTCGGTCTGTACCGCCGATTTGCCTTGTGCCATCCCTAGTGCCGAGATGAACAGGACACTGCCGGCGCCGATGCGGAAGGCGTCCACGGTAATGCCGAAGACACTGAAGATCACCCGGCCGAACAAGTACAGCAGCACGCTGGAGACCAGTGTGGCGACCGCGACTTTCCAGGCCAGCCGACGCTGTTCCTTGCGCGAATAACCACGGGTCAGGCTGATGAAGCAGGACAACACGAAGAATGGGCTGTAGAGCACCAGCATCTTCAGATAAACGCTGAACAACTCATGGAGCATGGTGCCGGGCTCACTGGCGAGGGAAGTCGAGGGGGAGTCTATCAGGGGTTGCGAAGTCTGTCGGCTCAGGACGTTTGGGTCGTTGCACGATTTTGCTGGTCACGCTGGGCGACCCAGTGCTCGATCAGTTCGCGCAGTTGCGACAGCTCGACCGGTTTGGCCATGTGCCCGTCCATGCCGGCCTGGCGCGCACGCTCCTTGTGTTCGGCGAGGATATGGGCAGTCAACGCCACCACAGGGGTGCGAGCCCGCTGGTTGCCGACTTCCCATGCGCGCAATTGCTGGGTGGCCGAGAAACCGTCGAGGATCGGCATTTCGCAGTCCATCAGGACCAGGTCGTAACGCTGGGCTTTCATCGCCTGCAAGGCTTCTTCGCCATTGCAGGCGGTATCCGGTTGCAGGTTGAGCTTGCCCAGCATGCCGCGGATCACCTTGGTCGAGATGCTGTTGTCTTCAGCCACCAGAATGCGGAAGTCGCTTGGGACCTTGATCGGCAGGGCCGGGCCGTTTTGCACGGGCTGGGTGGCGGCGAGACCCTTGTTGCGTTGGGTCAGTTCGTCGGCCAGGGTGGTCTTGAGGGTGTAGCCGGCCACCGGTTTGGCGAGGATGCGCTTGATCCCGGAGTTGCGCGCGATGATCTTGCTCGGCGCATTGCTGATGCCGGTGAGCATGATCAGCAGGATGTCATGGTTCAGGCTCGGGTCTTCCTTGATCTTGGCCGCCAGTTGCATGCCGGTCATGCCGGGCATGTTCTGGTCCAGCAGGACCACATCGAAGTAATCGCGCAAATGCGCCTTGGTGCGCAGCAGGGCCAGCGCTTCCTTGCCGGAAGGTGCGGCGCTGACGTTCAGGCCCCAGGCGCTGCATTGCTGCACCAACACCTTGCGACAGGTGTCGTTGTCGTCCACCACCAATACCCTCGCACCTTGCAGCGGACCGTCGAGGTCGGAGGTCGGGTGTTCGAGGCGATCAGGATCCAGGGGCAAGGTCAGCCACAGGGTGCTGCCCTGGTTGCTGCCACTCTTGATCCCGAATTCCCCCTGCATCAAGCGAATCAGCTGGCGGGCAATCACCAGCCCCAGGTTGCCGCCCAGGTGGGTGGCCGAAAGGAAATGCCGGCTGTGCAGTTCGGCGTGCATCAGGGCGTCACGTTCTTCGGCATCCATGGGCTCGCCGCTGTCCTGCACGGCGATTCGCAGGCGCGGTCTGGCGTTGCGCTCGTCGAGCGCCACGACGATCAGGATTTCGCCTTCATCGGTTTTCTTCAGGGCATTTTCCAGCAGGCTCAACAGCGTCTGGCGCAAGCGTGTCGGATCACCGCTGATCACTCGCGGCACTTGCGGCTGAATGAAGCTGATCAACTCGACGTTTTGCTGCTCGGCCTTGGCGCGGAAGATGCTCAGGCAGTCTTCGATCAGTGCGTTGAGGTCGAACTGCACATCGTCCAGTTCGATCTGCCCGGACTCGAGTTTGGAAATGTCGAGAATTTCGTTGATCAGTGTCAGCAGCTCGTTGCCGGCGCTATGGATCGTCTGCACATAGTCGCGCTGCTTGACCGAAAGCGGTGTGCCAAGCAGCAGCTCGGTCATGCCGAGGACGCCGTTCATCGGGGTGCGGATATCATGGCTGATCTTTGCCAGGAACTCGGCCTTGGCGTTGATCTCGGCGTTGCTGGCCGCCAGGTCGCGACTGATGCTGAAACGGTCTTCGGTGATGCGGCGCTGGCGCTCGCTCAACGCAATGCTCATCAGCAGGCCGCTGATGCAGATGAACACCAGCAATGTGGTGATCAGGCCATGGGGTTCGACCAGGGTCAGCCCCAACAGGGCGGGCAGGATGACCAGTGTCCCGAGGTTGAATACCACCATCGCCGCCACAAAGAGGCGAGCCGGGCGATAACCTTTTTGCCAGTGATAGGTGCTGATGAACAGCATGCTCAGGCCGGCCAGGGCGACCAGACCGTAGGTAATGAAGTTCAGCGGCAAGGTATTGACGAACAGCAGCATCAGGTTGCAGGCGGTGATGAGCAGGACCTCGCCGAGCAGCAACCGGTTCAGCGGATGCGGCCCGAGCGGGGAGAAGAAGCGATAGGCAAGCATCAGGCCGCAGGGTGCAGTCATTAACAGTGCCAGGTAAGACCCCGGCGTTTGCAGTGCATGCCAGTCCGGCAGCCAGGGGCGGGCGAGGTTCAGCAACAACATCAGGCTGAGCATCAACAACCCTTCGCACGTCGCCAGCCAGAGGGCGCTGTGCGAGCGGGTGTAGGCGTAGCGGATGAGATTGTGCAGGATCAACATGGCGATGCAACCGAACAGCAGGCCATAGATCAGCGTCTGGTTCTGGTTGGCAGCCGCGAGGATCGCCGGTTGCAGGGTGATATAGGGCCGTAACTGGTGGTCGGAGTCCAGTCGCAGGTAAACGTCGAGGGGGTTGTCGCTTTGCGGCAGTGCCAGCATGAAGTCGCTGCTGGGCAATGGCCGCTCGGACTGGGGCTGTTCGTTGCCCGTGCTGGATTGATCGATCAGCTTGTCGCCGTCCAGCACGTACATGTTGAACTGGCGCAGGTCGGGTGCGAACACCCGCAGCAATTGTTCGTGTTTGCCCGGTGCAAGCCTGAATCGCAGCCATAACGCGCCATCGGGTTCGGCCGCGGTAATGCGGTCGAGCTCGATGGGGCTGAATTGATTGGTGTAACGTGCGGAACGAATATCGCTCAGTTGCAGGTCGCCCTGTTCGTCAAGCAATACCGCCCAGCCACTGCCTTGCGTGGCCTGGGCCGGTAGCATGCAGAGCAAGGTCAACAGCGTGACGGTTAAGCTTATGGCAATCCTGAGCCAGCGCACGGCGAAATCCCTTCTTAGGTTGATGCCAGAATATAACGATGCGCGGCGCCGGAATAGCCAGGCAAGGAATCGCAATCCCTGCCTGGCGTGGTGTCTACCTTATTCCTGACTCTCGCCGCGCTCGCGGGCAATGGCGCGGTAGCCAATGTCCTTGCGATAGAAACAGCCTTCCCAGTCAAGCGTAGCCGCCAGCTTGTAGGCCTGCTGCTGCGCAGCATCGACGCTGGCGCCCATGGCAGTGGCGCACAACACCCGACCACCGGCCGTCACCACTTGACCATCCTTGAGTGCGGTGCCGGCGTGGAAAACCTTGCCTTCCAGTGCGGCGGCGGCATCCAGCCCCTTGATGGCTGCGCCTTTGGCGTAGTCACCAGGATAGCCGCCAGCGGCCAGGACGATGCCGACGCTCGGACGTGGATCCCATTGCGCTTCCACTTTATCCAGCGCCTGGGCCAGGGCGGCTTCGACCAGCAGCACCAGGCTCGACTGCAGGCGCAACATCACCGGTTGGGTTTCAGGGTCGCCGAAACGGCAGTTGAATTCGATGACTTTTGGGTTACCAGCCTTGTCGATCATCAGGCCGGCGTACAGGAAGCCAGTGTAGACGTTGCCTTCCTCGGCCATGCCGCGCACGGTCGGCCAGATCACCAGGTCCATGACACGCTTGTGCACGTCGGCGGTGACCACTGGTGCCGGGGAGTAAGCACCCATGCCGCCGGTGTTCGGACCGGTGTCGCCGTCGCCGACACGTTTGTGGTCCTGGCTGGTGGCCATCGGCAGCACGTTCTTGCCGTCGACCATGACGATGAAGCTGGCTTCCTCGCCGTCCAGGAACTCTTCGATGACCACGCGCGAACCCGCATCGCCAAAGGCATTGCCCGCCAGCATGTCGCGCACGGCGTCTTCGGCTTCGGCCAGGGTCATGGCGACGATCACGCCTTTACCGGCGGCCAGGCCGTCGGCCTTGATCACGATCGGAGCGCCTTTTTCGCGCAGGTAGGCGAGGGCCGGCTCGATTTCGGTGAAGTTCTGGTAGTCGGCAGTCGGGATCTTGTGGCGAGCCAGGAAGTCCTTGGTGAAGGCTTTCGAGCCTTCCAGCTGCGCAGCACCAGCGGTCGGACCGAAGCAATCCAGGCCGCGGCTGCGGAACAGATCCACAACGCCGGCAACCAGCGGCACTTCAGGGCCAACGATGGTCAGGGAAACGTTTTTCTCGGCAAAGTCTGCCAGTTGCTCAAGCGCCAGTACGTCGATGGCGACGTTCTCGCACTTGGCTTCGATGGCGGTACCGGCATTGCCCGGAGCCACGAACACTTTCTGCACGCGCGGATCCTGAGCCACTTTCCAGGCCAGGGCGTGTTCACGGCCACCGCTGCCAATGATCAAAACATTCATTTCAAAAACCTCGGATGACGCTAATTCTGGAGGGCACCCCGCGGGGTGCTCTTGTAGGAGCTGGCTTGCCAGCGAAGAAGGCTCCGCAGTGTGTCTGACGGATCGCCTTCGCCGGCAAGCCGGCTCCTGCAGTGGGCGTTTTATCAGTGACGGAAGTGGCGCATGCCGGTGAACACCATGGCGATACCAGCTTCGTCAGCGGCTGCAATCACTTCGTTGTCACGCATCGAGCCGCCCGGCTGGATCACCGCAGTGATTCCGGCCTTGGCCGCGTTGTCGATGCCGTCGCGGAACGGGAAGAATGCGTCGGATGCCATGACCGCACCTTGAACCTGCAAGCCGGCATGTTCTGCCTTGATTGCAGCAATGCGCGCGGAGTTCACGCGGCTCATCTGGCCGGCGCCGACACCGATGGTCTGACGGTTCTTGGCGTAGACAATAGCGTTGGACTTCACGTACTTGGCGACTTTCCAGGCGAAGATCAGGTCGTTGATTTCCTGTTCGGTCGGTGCGCGCTTGGTCACCACTTTCAGGTCGTCGGCGCCGATCATGCCGATGTCGCGGCTCTGTACCAGCAGGCCACCATTGACGCGCTTGTAGTCCCAGGCCGCTGCGCGGTCAGCCGACCATTCGCCGCAGGCCAACAGGCGTACGTTGGCTTTGGCGGCAACAATGGCGCGGGCTTCTTCACTGACCGAAGGCGCGATGATCACTTCGACGAATTGACGCTCGACGATGGCCTTGGCGGTCTCGGCGTCCAGTTCGCGGTTGAAGGCGATGATGCCGCCGAACGCGGATTCGGTGTCGGTGGCGTAGGCCAGGTCGTAGGCCTTGCGGATGCCGCCTTCGGCGTCAGGGCTGACGGCCACACCGCACGGGTTGGCGTGCTTGACGATGACGCAAGCCGGCTTGACGAAGCTCTTCACACATTCCAGCGCGGCATCGGTGTCGGCCACGTTGTTGTACGACAGTTCCTTGCCTTGCAGCTGGGTCGCGGTGGCGATGCCGACTTCGGCAGGCTTGGCTTCCACGTAGAACGCCGCGCTCTGGTGCGGGTTCTCGCCGTAGCGCATTTCCTGGGCCTTGATGAACTGGCTGTTGAAGGTGCGCGGGAATTCGCTGCGGCCTTCTGTGCTCAGGGTGTCAGCCGCCTGGTTCACGGTGCCCATGTAGTTGGCGATCATGCCGTCGTAGGCAGCGGTGTGTTCGAAGGCCTTGAGCATCAGGTCGAAGCGCTGAGCGTAGGTCAGGCCGCCGGCCTTGAGGTTTTCCAGGACGCTGGCGTAATCGCCGGCATTGACCACGATGGCCACGTCTTTGTGGTTCTTGGCTGCCGAACGGACCATGGTCGGGCCGCCGATGTCGATGTTCTCGATGGCGGTCGGCAGGTCGCAGCCCGGCTTGTTGATGGTGGCTTCGAACGGGTACAGGTTGACCGCTACCAGGTCGATCGGCTTGATGCCGTGTTCGTTCATGATGGCGTCGTCGATACCGCGACGACCGAGGATCCCGCCGTGGATTTTCGGGTGCAGGGTTTTCACCCGGCCGTCCATCATTTCCGCGAAACCGGTGTAATCCGCGACTTCCACTGCGGCAACGCCGTTGTCTTGCAGCAGTTTGAACGTCCCGCCGGTGGAGAGGATCTCGACGCCCAGGGCTTCAAGCTCCTTGGCGAATTCGAGGATACCGGTCTTGTCGGAAACGCTGATCAAAGCGCGGCGGATCGGCAGGCGGGTAGTCTGGTCGGTCATTTCAATTTCCATCAAAAGCAAAGGAGTCAGCAAAAAAGGCGACCGGTTTTACGCGGGCGCCTTTCTGGTTTGATTGAATGCTTACAGCAAATCGTATTGCTTGAGTTTCTTGCGCAGCGTGCCCCGGTTCAGCCCGAGCAGCTCGCTGGCCTTGGTCTGGTTGCCCTTGACGTAGTTCATCACGCACTCGAGCAGGGGAGCCTCGACTTCGGAGAGCACCAGGTTGTACACATCCGTGACGGCAGCGCCCTCAAGGTGGGCGAAATAATTGTGCAGCGCCTTCTCGACACTCCCGCGAAGGGTCTGGCCTTCTTCGCTCGGTGTATTGAGGTGCTGTTTCAAATTCACGTTGTCGCTCACGGGTGTTGTTCCACTCACTAAAGTCTCGGTCATCATCGTCATGCGGCCACCCACTCTCCGTCCCCTGTCAGGCTCTTGTAACGTTCGGCGAAAAACGCCTGAACGTTGGCGCATTGTGTATCCGTACCATCCAAACGATTGAAGTGGGCGCGAAACTCCCTGGCGCCCGGCAGGGTTGCGAGATACCAGCCCACATGCTTTCGAGCAATGCGCACACCCATGACATCGCCATAGAAGGCGTGCAGGGCTGCAAGATGCTCTAGCAGAATGCGTTCCACCTCGATCAGTTCCAGCGCCGGGAGCTTCTCTCCGGTACGCAGGAAGTGCTCGATCTCGCGAAAAATCCACGGCCGCCCCTGGGCGGCCCGGCCAATCAACAGGCCATCGGCACCGGTCGCGTCAAGCACGTACCGGGCTTTTTCCGGCGAATCGATATCGCCGTTGGCGAAGACCGGAATCGACACCGCCTGCTTGATCGCGGCAATGGTGTCGTACTCGGCTTCACCGGTGTACAGGTCGGCACGGGTGCGGCCATGTACCGCCAGCGCCGTAATGCCTGCCTGCTCGGCGATCTTCGCCACCGTCAGGCCGTTCTTGTTGTCCCGGTCCCAGCCGGTCCGGATCTTCAGGGTAACCGGCACATCGACCGCAGCCACAACGGCCTGCAGGATCTCGGTTACCAGGGCTTCATCCTTCAACAGGGCGGACCCGGCAGCCTTGTTGCAGACCTTCTTTGCCGGACAGCCCATGTTGATATCAATAATCTGCGCGCCCATTTCAACGTTGGCGCGGGCAGCGTCCGCCAGCATCTGCGCGTCCCCACCGGCGATCTGCACCGAGCGTGGCTCGGGATCACCTTCGTGGATCATGCGCATGCGCGACTTGCGGGTGTTCCACAGGCTCATGTCGCTGATGACCATTTCCGAGACTACTAGTCCCGCGCCCAAGCGCTTGCACAGCTGACGAAAGGGCTGGTCGGTGACACCCGCCATAGGGGCGAGGATCAAGCTGTTATGTAATGTGTATGGACCGATGCGTACCGCCGACATAGGACTTCCCTGTTGTGGGGCCGGATCATTAGAGTTCGAAAAAGGGTTGGCATGATACCCGCTCTCGATGACTGGATAAAGGCTGAATTGAACAAAATCTGAACAGTTATTCTGTTATTACCCGTGGTTTGGTTTGCCAGGGGGAGTCGCAAAGCCGACGTTAATCCGGGAGCGATCAAGCGTTTCACTCCGGAGAGTGAAAGCTCAGACTGTAGTTCACGGCCTTGGCGCCAGGGTCGAGAATGTCCAGAGCGATGTGGATCGGCGTTTGCGGAGGCATTTCCGCCATGCCTTCGAGATCGCCATTGAGGTACTCGCCGGGTTTGAAGCGGCGACTGGCGATCAGGTGGCCATTGAGGTCGGCAAAGCGCAGTTCCAGCAGCGGGAAGGGCTGGGAGAAGGTCGCGCGGTTATAGATGATCGCATCGACCACCAGTGCGCCGTTGAACTCCGGATGGCTGCGCACCACCAGGTTGCTGCTCTTGATTTTTGCGATGTCGACCTTGGAGGGCACAGTGCAGCCGATTTGCGGGCACAACTGCTGGAACCACGGGCGATATTGATCCTGTCGCGCCAGTTCGTCGAAATGGTAGGCGATGTACTGGCCGGCGAGGGCGCCAGCGGCAATCAGCACCAGTAGCAACCACAACAGCCGTCTGCCCCAGGGCGAGCGGCGTTTTTGCCAGTCCAGCTGCAGCGGGTCGTCGGTCAGGTCTTGCAGTACTTCGGCACGCACGCCCGGTTCACTGCGTTCGCGTCGGCTGCGCAGCGGTTCGATCGAGGGCAGGTTATCGTCAGTTTCGTTCTCGTCGGTGGCCGACAAGCGTTCGTGGCTCAGTGGCGCATCGAGAGGGTCGTGCAGGCGCAATTGGGGTGGTTGCGGCTCGTCGTCCAGATCAACCGGTTCCAGAGACAGCGAAGGTTCGGTGCGTGAGGCTTTGTTCGGTTCGGGTGTCGGCTCTGGCGTTTCAAGGCTGTCGAGCGGTTCGTCGATTGGCACGCGATCGGTCGCCGATGCACTGAACAGGCTTTCGGACCACGGCTCCTCGTCGTCCTGCCCGGCACTATCGCGACGGGCACTCAGCGAGTCGTCGCGATGTCGGCCGAGCTCGGTGGTCGGCTGGATTTCCCGCTGTTCGAGTCGGGCGAGTTCTTCGTCGAGGTCGAGGCTGTCCAGGTCCAGTTCGGCAGCGCTCCATTGCTTTTGGCTGATGGCGCGCGGCTGCGATGGCTCGACGGGCTCCGCAGGTTCCACAGGCGGGAGCGGCGTCGCTACCGGTGGTTCCTTGCCGGCCTGCTCAAGCAACTGCTTGGCGGCATTGAACACCTGCAGGCAGGAGCCGCAACGAACCACCCCACGAGCCACGCTCAACTGGGCATGGCTGACGCGGAAGCTGGTTTGGCAATGCGGGCACTGAGTGACGAAGCTATCGGTCATGCGGCGATCCGGATTATGCAGGCAGCCATTCTAGCGCCGACGGCCAGTGATGCGCACCCAGCCATCGCGATTGGCGATCGGGTCCAGGTCGAAGTCCTTGGCGTAAGCAGCGGCGACTTCATTGCCTTGCTCGGCGAGGATGCCCGACAGCGCCAGGCGACCGCCCGACTTGACCAGGCCGGACAGCTGCGGTGCCAGGGAAACCAGCGGGCCGGCGAGAATGTTGGCCACCAGTACGTCGGCCTGCACCTGCGGCAAGTCTTCCGGCAGGTACAGCGGGAACAGGTGTTCGGCGATGTTGTTGCGCCCGGCGTTGTCGCGAGAGGCTTCCAGCGCCTGCACGTCGATGTCGGTGCCCACGGCCTCCCTGGCGCCCAGCAACAGCGCGGCAATCGCCAGAATCCCCGAGCCGCAGCCGAAGTCCAGCACGTTGCAGCCTTTCAGGTCCTGGCCGTCAAGCCATTCCAGGCACAGCGCGGTGGTCGGGTGGGTGCCGGTACCGAATGCCAGGCCCGGGTCCAGCAGCAAATTCACGGCATCAGGTTCCGGCGCGGCGTGCCAGCTTGGCACGATCCACAGGCGCTGGCCGAAACGCATTGGCTGGAAATTGTCCATCCAGCTGCGTTCCCAGTCCTGGTCTTCGATCACTTCGCTGTGGTGTTCAGGCAGCGGGCTGCCGGTCAGCAGCTCCAGATGGGCCAGTACCGGGCCGGGCTCGGTGCCACCTTCGAACAGGGCCAGCAGGTGAGTGTGGGACCACAGCGGCGTGGTGTTGAGTTCCGGCTCGAAGATTGGCTGATCTTCGGCGTCCATGAAGGTCACCGACACGGCGCCCACTTCAAGGAAAGCGTCTTCATAGGTTTCGGCTTGTTCTGGGCTGATGGCGAGACGTACTTGCAGCCAAGGCATGGCGGGCACCTTTGAAAAATGTTGATTGCAGCCTAGCGGGCTGCGAGAAGCGCGCAAGTTTACGCGAGCGCGGAGGTTTTGTGGGAGTGGCTCGCTGTGATGCCGCTTGTAGCAGCTGGCGAAGCCTGCGTTCGGCTGCGCAGCAGTCGTGAATCAGATTGATGCGGTGTGTCAGGAAAGCCGTGCTTTCTGGTTTTACGGCTGCTGCGCAGCCGAACGCAGGCTTCGCCAGCTGCTACAAAGGTTGTTGCAATGCGCAGATACAACAAAGCCGCCCGAAGGCGGCTTTGTTGATCAGGCTGAAGCTTAGTGCTTCTCGCCAGCCAGCTTGTGCTCGAGGTAGTGAATGTTCACGCCCCCTTTGCAGAAGCCTTCATCGCGGGTCAGGTCGCGGTGCAGCGGGATGTTGGTCTTGATCCCGTCGACCACGATTTCGTCCAGCGCATTGCGCATGCGCGCCATGGCTTCGTCGCGGGTTGCGCCGTAGGTGATCAGCTTGCCGATCAACGAGTCGTAGTTCGGCGGAACGGCATAGCCACTGTACAGGTGCGAGTCGACGCGAACGCCGTTGCCGCCTGGAGCGTGGAAATGCTTGACCGTGCCCGGGCTCGGCATGAAGGTTTTCGGATCTTCGGCGTTGATCCGGCATTCCAGCGCGTGACCGCGGATGACCACGTCATCCTGGGTGAACGACAGCTTGTTGCCGGCGGCGATGCTGAGCATCTCCTTGACGATGTCGATGCCGGTGACCATTTCCGAAACCGGGTGCTCTACCTGGACACGAGTGTTCATCTCGATGAAGTAGAAGCGACCGTTTTCGTACAGGAACTCGAAAGTACCTGCGCCACGGTAGCCGATATCGATGCAAGCCTTGACGCAGCGTGCGAGTACTTCCTCACGTGCGTTCTCGTCGATGCCCGGTGCCGGCGCTTCTTCAAGAACCTTCTGGTGACGGCGCTGCAGCGAGCAGTCGCGGTCGCCCAGATGGATGGCGTGGCCCTGACCGTCGGAAAGCACCTGAACTTCCACGTGACGTGGGTTGGTCAGGAATTTTTCCAGATAAACCATCGGGTTGCCGAACGCTGCGCCCGCTTCGGAGCGGGTCAGTTTCGCCGAGGAAATCAGGTCTTCTTCTTTATGCACAACGCGCATGCCGCGACCACCGCCGCCGCCAGCGGCCTTGATGATCACTGGGTAACCGACTTCGCGACCGATGCGCAGAGCGGTTTCTTCGTCTTCCGGCAGCGGGCCGTCAGAGCCCGGAACGGTCGGTACGCCAGCAGCGATCATGGCGTGCTTGGCCGATACCTTGTCGCCCATCAGGCGAATGGTTTCGGCTTTCGGGCCAATGAACGCGAAGCCGGATTTCTCGACCTGTTCGGCGAAGTCGGCGTTTTCCGCAAGGAAACCGTAACCAGGGTGAATGGCGGTGGCGCCAGTCACTTCGGCCGCGGCGATGATTGCCGGAATGTGCAGGTAGGAGTGAGCGGCCGATGCCGGACCGATGCAGACGGATTCGTCTGCCAGGCCCAGGTGCATCAGTTCCTTGTCAGCCTTGGAGTAAACGGCGACGGTCTTGATACCCATCTCTTTGCAGGCGCGCAGGATCCGCAGGGCGATCTCACCGCGGTTGGCGATCAGAACTTTTTCCAACTTCGCAGTCATCAAAGGCTCTCCGCGGTTCAAACGATGGTGAACAGCGGTTGGTCATACTCAACCGGCTGGCCGTCTTCAACGAGGATGGATTCGATCACACCGCTGGTTTCAGCTTCGATGTGGTTCATCATCTTCATGGCTTCAACGATGCACAGGGTGTCGCCTTTCTTCACGGTCTGGCCGACTTCCACGAAGGACGGCGAGGTTGGCGAAGATTTGCGATAGAACGTACCGACCATCGGCGAACGGGCAACGGTGCCGTTCAGTGCTGGAGCGGCGGCGACAGCAGGTGCGGCAGCGGCAGCCGGAGCGGCGGCAGCGACAGGCGCGGCAACCGGAGCAGGCATTGGAGCCGGCGCGTAGTACTGCTGAGCCGGGGTCTTGCTATGACGGCTGATGCGTACGGACTCTTCGCCTTCCTTGATCTCGAGCTCGTCGATGCCGGACTCTTCCAGCAATTCGATCAGTTTCTTAACTTTACGGATATCCATGAATCATCAACTCCCAAGGGTCGGTCAGGGGCGTTTAACGCTTGTTGTTCAAGCTGTTGCCGGTCTTTCAAGCTGTTCTAGGGCAGCCTCCAGGGCCAGTCGGTAACCGCTGGCGCCAAGGCCGCAGATCACTCCCACCGCTACGTCGGAGAAGTAAGAGTGATGGCGGAAAGGTTCGCGTTTGTGCACGTTAGACAAATGCACTTCGATGAATGGGATGCTCACCGCCAGCAGCGCGTCACGTAATGCGACACTTGTATGTGTAAAAGCTGCCGGGTTGATCAGAATGAAGTCCACGCCTTCACTGCGGGCAGCGTGGATGCGGTCGATCAATTCGTACTCGGCATTGCTTTGCAGGTGCAGCAAATGGTGGCCGGCTTCACGGGCACGGCGTTCCAGGTCCTGGTTGATCTGCGCCAGTGTCGTAGCGCCATAGGTACCCGGTTCGCGGGTGCCGAGCAAGTTCAGGTTGGGTCCGTGCAGAACCAGTAGGGTCGCCATCGGCTGTTCCTTTGTTATCCGTGTGCAGTTGTCAGAACCCGGCGACTATGCCGCAAAGCCTTTGTGACTGTCCAGTTCTCTGCAATAGGCAGCACGATGACCGATGTTTGCGCGAAATATATGACTGCTTGATTAAATGTGGTCATTCGCCCTGGTAACACGTTCGGCGAAGTCTTTGGCGTTGATCTCGCCGATCACCCGCACATCGGCACGTTCGACGCCGTCCTTGCCGAAAAACATCAGGGCCGGTGGACCGAACAACCGGTAACGGTCGAGCAGGGCGCGTTGCTCGGCATTGCTGGCGGTGATGTCGAAGCGGATCAGCCGGTAACCCTTGAGGCGTTCGACAACGACCGGGTCGTCCAGTACCTCATGCTCGATGACCTTGCAGCTGATGCACCAGTCGGCGTACCAGTCGAGCAGCAGCGGTGTACCGGATGATCGTGCGTCGGCGAGTGCGCGATCCAGATCGGCCGGAGTACTGACGGTTTGCCAGGCACTGGTGTTTTGCGCAGCTCCGCTGTTGTCAACGATACGGGGCTGGCCAATTGGGTTGAGCGGGTCGGTCTGGCCGCTGAAGGCTCCATACCAGCAGGCCAGCGCGTAAAACAGCAAAAACATGCCGAGCAATTGGCCCAGGCGTTTGCGCGGTGGTTTATAGACGAATTCCAGCGCCCCCATGAACAAGCCGACGCCGCCGGCCAGCAAACCGATCAGCAGCAAGGTGACCTGACCTGGCAGGACGCGGCTGAGCAGTCCGACGGCCAGCCCGAGCAACAACACCCCAATCGCGTTTTTCACGTAGACCAGCCACGGACCGCTTTTCGGCAGCCAGGCTGCGCCACCGGTGGCCACCAGCAACAGCGGAGCACCCATGCCGAGACCGAGCATGAACAGTTTCAGGCCGCCGCCCAGCGCATCGCCACTGGCGCTGATGTACAGCAGCGCACCGGCCAATGGCGCCGAAACACAGGGTGAAACCAGCAAGCTGGAGACCACGCCCAACACCGCGGCGCCCCACAGTGAACCGCCTTTGGTACGACCGGCGATGCGGTCCAGGCGACTGCTGATGGCGTGCGGCAACTTGAGTTCGAATACGCCGAACATTGCCAATGCAAACACGGCGAAAAACATCGCGAACGGCACCAGCACCCAGGCCGATTGCAGCCGCGCCTGTAGATTGAGCTGGGCACCGAACAAGCCCATCAGCGCACCGAGCAGGGCAAAGCAGGCCGCCATCGGCAGCACATAGGCCAGCGACAGATTGAAACCGCGCCAGCCGCCGACCTGGCCGCGCAGCACCACGCCGGACAGGATCGGCAGCATGGGCAGCACGCATGGCGTGAACGTCAGGCCCAGGCCGGCGAGGAAGAACAACGCCAGTTCGCGCCAGCTCCATTGATAAGCCGTCGCCGGAGTGCCGCTGCCGTCGATGCTCAGGCGCTCGGTTTCCGGCGGATAGCACAAGCCTTTGTCGGCGCAACCCTGATAGGTCACGGCCAGGGTGAAGGTGCGTTGATCGGTACGCGGCAACTCGACGTCGAGAATGCCGTGGTAGACCTCGACGTCGCCGAAGTATTCATCGTGCTTTTTCTGGCCGTCGGGCAGTTTTGCCGCGCCGAGGACAACATCGGCTGGATCGGCGCGAAACTGAAAACGGTGGCGGTAGAGGTAATAACCTTCGGTGGCGACGAAGCGCAGCTTGATCGATTGCGGTGTGCTTTCCACCAGGCTCAGCTGGAAAGCTTCGCGCACTGGCAGGAAGTCGGCGCTGTTGTTGATCGAGCCCAGGGTCGAGCTTGGACGATTTTCCAACAAGCCGGTGGCGCTGACCGGCAGGGCGAACACTAAAAACAGCAGGCAGAGCAAACGGCGCATGACGATCTCGCGTATCGGAATTGGGGGGATGATAGCGGACAGTGGGCCGGTGTACAGGGGGGAGTCTTGCGGTGGGTTTTCTGACGCTTTCGCGAGCAAGCCCGCTCCCACAGGTGACCGCGTTCTTTCATGGACGTGCGGTTAAATGTGGGAGCGGGCTTGCTCGCGAAACGGTGTGTCAGACGCGGAAGGCTTGAACGGCGGTGTGCAATCGCCCGCCCAGCACCAGCAGGTGTTCTCCCTGCTCACGCCCTTCACCAATACGCAGCAAGTTATCCCCGCCCAACTGGTGAATTCGCTCACTGTGGTCACGGATCTCGCTGACAGCGCCGCTTTGCTGGGCGGTGACATCGGCGATGCGCACTGCCGTGTCGGAAATGGTCTGGATCGCCCCGACGATTTTATCCAGTGCGCCATCGGCGGCCTGGGCCTGGTTGGCCGTGGCTTCGGCGTGTTCGACCTGGGCGCGCATGCCTTCCACCGATTGCCGGGCGGCGGTTTGCAGTCCGGCGATCAACGTCTGGATCTCTGCCGTGGCCCCGGCGGTACGTTGCGCCAGTGAGCGGACCTCTTCCGCCACCACCGCAAAGCCTCGTCCCATTTCCCCGGCACGAGCCGCTTCAATGGCGGCGTTCAAGGCCAGTAGATTGGTCTGGTCGGCAATCGAACGGATCACCGTCAACACACCGCCGATGGTGGCCGACTCTTCGGCCAGGTGTTCGATCATTTGCGCATTGCCCTGCACTTCATCCACCAGCGCATGCAGGCCGGTGAGGCTCAGGCCGATGACTTTCTGTCCGTGCTCTACGGCCAGGCCGGCGTGGCGGCTGGCATCGGCGGCCTGGCTGGCATCGCCGGCAACTTGTTGAATGGTCGCTTCCAGTTCGCTGAGGGAGTCGCGGATCAGCGCCGTGTCGCCGGCCTGATGTTCTGCACCGTCATGTAAATCGTTGCTCAGGTCGGCCAGGGTGCGGCTGCTGCCGGCCACCTGTTCGGCGTTGCGGCGAATGGTTCCCACCAGATCCACCAGATAAGCGCGCAAGCGGTTGAGCGACGCTTCAATGTCATGCAATTCGCGGTTGGTGGCGCCCAATTGAATGTCGCGGCTGAAATCGCCTTCTGCCCAGGTCGACAGGGCCGGGGCGAGGTTGGTCAGGGTTCGGGCCAGTTTGCGTTGCAGGGTGTCGATCAGCAGGGCGATCAACAGAATCAAGCCGATCATCACGCCTTGCATCAGTCGCACTTCACCCTGGATCTGCCCGTGCTGGGCGCGCACCACCGGCTCCAGCCCGGCAATGGCCTGTTGCACGTCGGCGATTTTCACGTGAGTCGCGGTGCTCAGGTCAGCGCGTTTGCCGATTTGATCGCGAGTGCGCGCGAGCTCGGCCGGGTAGCGGGTGAGCAGGCTGTTGAGTTCGCGCTTGAGGCCGACGCCGGCATCTTCGGCGACGGTTTTTTCCTTGTTCTCAAGGCCCATCATCGAGGCGAAGTCATCGGTGTTCGATTCGCTGCTGGTGGTCACGCCCAGCAAGGGCAGGGCGTCGAGTTTCTCGGCCTGGGTGCGGATGTTGGCGACTTCGCGTTCGACATCGGCGGCCAGTTCACTGCGGCCGCTGCTGACCAGTTTGTCCCGCGCCAGCGACAATTTTCCCAGGTGCTGCGACGCAGTGAGCAACGGCGTCAGGTAGGCCGCGTTACCACTAGCGTACTGGCTGAGCTGATCGAGGCTGGCACCCAGTTCGCGCTCGGCCTGCAGCAGCAGTGCCTGTGGATCGCCTGCCAGTTTGCCGGCGGCCAGCAGGTCGGTTTTGCTGAATTCTTCAAGGGTCGACAGGCTGGGGCGCAAAGTATCGGCCAAGGCCGGTGGCAATTCGCCGAGTTCTTTTTGCAGGTTGTCGATGCCCTGGGCGGCACTGCTCAGGCGCAGGGCATCGCCGCTGCCAAGGTAATCCTCGATGCTGCGGGCGACTTCATTCTGAAATTGCTGCGACAGGCCCAGGTAGCGCTCCATTAATAGATACGGACGCTCAAGGGCTTTCTGCGACCACCACAGCGTCGCGCCGAGGGCCACGCACACGGCCACCAGAAGGAGGGTATTGAGATTGGTCAGCAGCTTCAGGCGCATTACGGACTACCAACGGCGGAAATGGTAAGTGCCTGAAGTTATTGCGTTTCTGTTACAGGGTTATGACCGAATGGGTCGATTGCGATGAAAAAATGGCACTTTGCTTTGACGTCAGTGCCGCCTGGACGCGGTTGCGTCCGGCGCCTTTGGCACGATACAGCGCCTCGTCTGCCTGACTGGCCATCAACAGACTGTCAGAGTCTTCGCACAGCTCGACCACCCCGGCGCTGAAAGTGCACCACAGATCCTGCGGCTGGGCGGGGTAGTGGATTTCCGCAAAGCGCTGACGGATTTCATCGAGTACGTTGTAGGCCGCTTCGATATCGGTGTCCGGCATGACGATGGCGAACTCTTCGCCACCGTAGCGGCCGATGAAGTCGGTTTTGCGCAGGCGTTGCTTGAGAAACAGCGCCAGGCTCTTGATCACCCGGTCGCCCATGGGGTGGCCGTGGCTGTCATTGACCCGTTTGAAATGGTCGATGTCGAGCATGGCAAAGCTCAGCGGCTTGCTTTCGCGGCGGGCGCGGAACGAACAGTCTTCAAGCAATTGCAGGATATGCGTGTGGTTGTACAGGCCGGTGAGGCTGTCGCGGACCATCCGTGCCTTGAGGTTGCGGGCTCGCGCCGCACGGTTGCGCACGGTGGTGATCAGGTGCCGGGGCTTGATCGGTTTGGTCAGGAAGTCATCGCCGCCCTCGCTCATGGCGTCGAGCTGCTTGTCCAGATCGTCTTCGGCCGACAGGTAAATGATCGGCACGCTGACATAGCGGTCGTTGTGACGGATCACCTTGGCCAATTCCGTACCGGTGCAGGCTGGCATGTACATGTCGAGGATAATCAGGTCCGGCTGGAAGTCTGCCAGTTCGGCCATGGCCTGGATCGGCTCGATCAACGTCCGGGTGACGATCCCGGCGCTGTTGAGCAGGCGCTCGGTGTGCAGGGCCTGGGCACGGGAGTCGTCGATGATCAGTACTTTATAAGGCTCGTACTGGGCGACGCAGGTCAGGACTTCGATCTTCTCCAGCAGGCTCGACGCTTCAAGGGTGCCGGTGAGGAACTCCTGGCCGCCGGCGCGCACGGCGGCGAGGCGGGTCGGGGTGTCGGTTTCGTGCAGGCTGAAGAACAGCAGCGGCAAGCGATGATCCAGGCCTTCCTGGGCTTCGGCGGCCAGTTTCAGGCCGACACCGGGGCCGCTGAAATCCACGTCCATGACAATCGCCGCCGGCAAGCGCTCAACCATCGATGAGCGAAACGCGTCTACGCTGTCCAGGGACTGGGCGCTGAGCCCGAAGAATTCCAGTTGCTTGGCCAGGCGCTCGGCACGGTCGTGATCCTGCAGCATTACGTAGATCGGCTTGCGCAGCGGTGGCAGGAAGGTCTGGTCGAGCTGATCGCCATGGCGCAGGCCAGTGCGCGACAGGCGTTGCATCAAGCGATTGAGGTCGGTGATCAGGCCGCTGCTCAGGCGTCCGCGATTGGCGTCGACAGCCTCCAGGGACTGACCGATGTGGTGGGCCAGTTGCGTGTGTTCCGGTTGCTCGAAACGCTCGGCGAAACGCAGCAGGCGCAGATTGGCCTCGCTCAGTTCCGAAAGGTCGGCGGTGGACCACTCACTGCGTTGCAGGCGCTGCCATATCTCAAGAATCTGACGAGCCTGATGAATTACCCGCTGGGCAAAGTGGTGCTTGAGGCGCTCGCGGCTGGGGTCTTCTGGCTCGGTCATATCCTGACTACTAGTTAGGGTGCACACTGAGGTCGACTGGTGGCTCTATGCTAGCACCACTTTTCCATTACATGAGTGCTGTACGTCAATAATCTGCAATGTGAGTTAATTCAGTTTGTGACTGATCGGTCCGGTTCTGGCCTTTGAAGTCGTGCTGTGCCGGGGGCGAAGTGCTTGAATCAGGGCACCTGACGGGCGTGGGGTGGCAATTGGCGAGTGACTGACATTCGGCAGTTCGTGATTTTTTGTCTGTGTTGATCGGCCCGGTTTTTTTCGCCTCAGAGGCTCAGGGATTCCCTTAGGGGGCAATCCAAACCATAAGGGGGATTTCGACGGCCGCAGCGTCGTCCGGTGCGCAGGAACTCTTTTCATCCACGGCCCGGTAATTTTCCCCATCGGTGCAATGGCGGGTGCCGGGCCAAGGCACGTTGTTGTATGGTTGTGGTCGAACCGTTGAACTCAAGAGCTTGAAAGGATATCGCCATGCTGGACTGGAAGAACCGCACAGGCAGTGCGCCTGAACGTGCCGCTGAACCGAAGTCGGAGACCCGCAGTTATCTGGGCGGTCTGTTGTTCAGCCGGGCGCTGGCCACTTTGCTGGGCATCTACCTGTTGGTGGCGAGTGTCCTGGGCTGGTACTGGAGCCAGGAGCCGGCGCTGTTCCCGGTCCAGCAAACCGCCCAACTGGCCGCCGAGAAAGAAGGCAAGCAGATGGTCGTTGGCTACACCACGGTGGAAACCCTCAAGACCGTCGCCGGCACGTTGCTGACCAAACCGGGCGGCTATATTTCCAACGACCGATTCCCGCCAGGCCTGTGGATGGACAACATGCCGAGCTGGGAATACGGCGTGTTGGTGCAGGTCCGCGACCTGAGCCGTGCATTGCGTAAAGACTTCGCCCGTTCGCAGTCGCAGTCCGCCGAAGACGCCGACCTGGCCAAGGCCGAGCCGCGTTTCAACTTCGACAACAAGAGCTGGGTGCTGCCATCCAGTGAGTCCGAGTACCTGGAAGGCATCAACTCCCTGAGCCGCTATCAGGCGCGCCTGTCCGATCCGAACCAGAAGAGCGCGCTGTTCTATGCCCGCGCCGACAACCTGAACAACTGGCTGGGTGACGTCGGCACGCGACTGGGCTCGCTGTCGCAACGGCTGTCGGCCAGCGTTGGCCGGGTCAAGCTCAACACGGCGCTGAAGACCGAGATCGTGGCGCCGGGTGTGGCGCCGCAGGTCGACGAGGAAATCGTCGAGACTCCATGGTTGCAGATCGACAACGTGTTCTACGAAGCCCGCGGTCAGGCCTGGGCCTTGTCGCATTTGCTGCGCGCCATCGAAGTCGACTTCGCCGATGTGCTGGCCAAGAAGAACGCCACGGTCAGCGTGCGCCAGATCATTCGTGAACTGGAAGCCTCGCAGGAGCCGGTGTGGAGCCCGATGATCCTCAACGGCAGCGGCTTCGGTGTGCTGGCCAACCACTCGCTGGTCATGGCCAACTACATTTCCCGGGCCAACGCCGCGGTGATCGATTTGCGTCAACTGCTCAATCAGGGCTGAGTCATGGTTGATAACTCTGTCGATGGAATGCGAGAAGCCGCGCACCGTGCGGCTTCCGATGCGGAACAGATCGCCTGGGTCGACGAGCAGGACAACCTGCTCGGCGCCCTGGTCCGCTCCGACCTGCGCGAGCGCGGGCTGATCGGGCGCGGCACCTACATTATGTTGTTCAACTCCGCTGGCGAGCTGTGCGTGCATCGCCGTACGTTGAGCAAGGCGATCTATCCCGGTTACTGGGACGTGGCGGCGGGAGGCATGGTGCTCGCCAGCGAATCCTACGCCGAGTCGGCGGCCCGTGAGCTGGAAGAAGAGCTGGGCGTGAGTGGTGTGGAGTTGACCGCCCACGATCACTTTTTCTTCGAGGACACCGGCAATCGGCTGTGGTGTTCGGCGTTCTCGGCGGTGTGGGACGGCCCGTTGACCCTGCAACCGGAAGAGGTGCTCGAAGCACGCTTTATCCCCATTGATCAGGTCATGCTGGAGATCGAGCAAAAGCCTTACTGCCCGGACTCTCTGGCGGCGTTGAAGCGCTATCTGAAGGCTCAACAAAGCAACGTCGCAAAACAGCTATAAATTGGCGCCGATTGGCTCTTAGCAATCGGCGTTTTTGCCGTTACACTGCGCGACCTTTTCAAACTGAACCGGTATTGCTGGTTGTTGTAGGAGCGAGCTCGCTCGCGAAAAACGCAAAGGCGACGCATGCTGCCTGATGCCGCGCATTATCGTTGACGTCCATCGCGAGCGAGCTCGCTCCTACAGAAGACGTCATCGTTCGTGAGCAATTGCGTTTCAGCAATGTTGTACCGTTTCAGTAGCGCTGCCCCTGCCTGAGTGGGGCTTCGCGGTCGATAGCCTTCCCAAGTGCTGCGACCAGTCTTTGTCCTCCGAAGAGGATTGCCGGTGGCCAAAAAAGCCGCATCCTTCGCCGCCCTGGGCGGCCTGGTATTTTCCACCGACGCAGGTCGTCATTGCCCGGAATGCAGTAAACCGGTGGACGCCTGCATCTGCAAACAGACCGTTATCCCGGCCGGCGACGGCATCGCGCGCGTGCGTCGCGAAAGCAAGGGCCGTGGCGGCAAGACGGTGACCACCATCACCGGCGTGCCATTGGCTGAAGACGCGCTCAAGGAACTGGCCACGACGTTGAAGAAACGCTGTGGGACCGGTGGGGCGTTGAAAGACGGTGTCATCGAAATCCAGGGCGATCATGTCGAGCTACTCTTGGCAGAACTGATCAAGCTCGGTTTCAAAGCGAAGAAGTCCGGCGGCTAGCAGCCTCTGTGAAAACCACCCTCGGCTGGATCCGGTCCTGATGGCATTCAGGCCTGGCGGCGTCCACATGGTTTTCACAGAGCCTGTTCATGACCGGTTTCTAAACTCACTGCGGTCGGCGGGGTCTATTGCCTCGTTGACGAACCGTCATTTTCATTCTTTAGACTGCGCCGGCCTGAACCCAGGCGACGCACTATGACTTCTTTATAGGGGACTTCGATGTCCGTACGACGCACACGCAAAGACGATGGCAGCCAATGGACAGTTGCGGACAGCCGCAGTGTTTACGGGATTCGCCATTGGGGGGCCGGGTATTTCGCGATCAATGACGCCGGTCGCGTCGAAGTTCGTCCGAACGGTCCGAGCAGCTCGCCTATCGACCTGTTCGAGCAAGTCGACCAGTTGCGCAAAAGCGGCCTGTCCTTGCCGTTGCTGGTCCGTTTCCCGGACATTCTGCAAGACCGCGTGCGTCAGCTGACCGGCGCGTTCGATTCGAACATCGAACGTCTGGAATACCAGAGCAAGTACACCGCGCTGTACCCGATCAAGGTGAACCAGCAGGAAGCGGTGATCGAAAACATCATCGCCACCCAGAACGTTTCAATCGGCCTGGAGGCCGGTTCCAAGCCAGAGTTGCTGGCCGTGCTGGCGCTGGCGCCGAAGGGCGGCACCATTGTTTGCAACGGCTACAAGGATCGCGAGTTCATTCGCCTGGCGTTGATGGGGCAGAAGCTCGGCCATAACGTGTTCATCGTGATCGAGAAAGAATCCGAAGTCGGTCTGGTGATCGAAGAAGCGGCCTCGCTCAAGGTCAAGCCGCAGGTCGGCCTGCGCGTGCGGCTGTCGTCCCTGGCATCGAGCAAGTGGGCGGACACCGGCGGCGAGAAATCCAAGTTCGGTCTGTCGGCGGCGCAACTGCTGTCGGTGGTCGAGCGTTTCCGCGCGGCCGGCCTGGACCAGGGCGTTCGCCTGCTGCACTTCCATATGGGTTCGCAGATCGCCAACCTCGCTGACTACCAGCACGGCTTCAAGGAAGCGATCCGTTACTACGGCGAATTGCGTAACCTCGGCCTGCCGGTGGACCACATCGACGTCGGCGGTGGCCTGGGCGTGGACTACGACGGTACGCACTCGCGTAACGCCAGTTCGATCAACTACGACATGGACGATTACGCCGGCGTCGTGGTCGGGATGCTCAAGGAATTCTGCGATGCGCAGAGCCTGCCGCACCCGCACATCTTCTCCGAAAGCGGCCGCTCCCTGACCGCGCACCACGCCATGCTGGTGGTGCAAGTGACCGACGTCGAGAAGCACAACGACGACGTGCCGCAGATCGAAAACAAGGAAGCGCTGCCGGAAACCGTGCAGTGGCTGGTGGACCTGCTGGGTCCGACCGACATCGAGATGGTCACCGAAACCTACTGGCGCGCCACGCACTACATGAGCGATGTCGCCGCCCAGTACGCCGATGGCAAGCTGACCCTGGCCGAGAAAGCCCTGGCCGAGCAATGCTACTTCGCCGTGTGCCGTCGCCTGCACAACTCGCTGAAGGCGCGCCAGCGTTCCCACCGTCAGGTGCTGGACGAACTCAACGACAAACTGGCCGACAAGTACATCTGCAACTTCTCGGTGTTCCAGAGCCTGCCGGACACCTGGGCCATCGACCAGGTCCTGCCGATCATTCCGCTGCACCGCCTCGACGAAGAGCCACTGCGTCGTGCGGTACTGCAGGACCTGACCTGTGACTCCGACGGCAAGATCAACCAGTACGTCGACGAGCAGAGCATCGAAACCAGCCTGCCGGTGCATGCCCTGAACGAAGGTGAGGATTACTTGCTGGGTGTGTTCCTGGTCGGTGCCTACCAGGAAATTCTCGGCGACATGCACAACCTGTTCGGTGACACCGACTCGGTGAACATCTACCAGAACGCCGACGGCAGCGTGTACCACGCCGGTATCGAAACCCACGACACCATCGAAGACATGCTGCGTTATGTGCACTTGTCGCCGGAAGAGCTGATGACTCACTACCGCGACAAGTGCGCCAGTGCCCGCATCAGCGCAACCGAACGCACCCAGTTCCTCGATGCCCTGCGTCTTGGCCTGACCCGTTCTTCTTACCTGTCTTCCTGAGGTAAGCGCCACGCTCATCAGGTTGTCTGAATTTTTTCCGTTTACCGCGGAAATTTCAGATGACCTGGTGCGGCGATTCTGTTTTTTCAAGCGAAACTGCCCACGTCCTTGGCGATCCATGCCATTTGGTCTTCTTTTCGCGTAGGTCATTTCCTAAGTTGTACTTCGGCACTCTACTCGGCCATGTCTCTCAGCGAGAATCCCCGGCCTCCCCTCCTGTAGAGAAACGCCGATGTTCAATCCAGTCAGCGAACCGTCATTTCGTCTGGATGTAGCAGGTCTGCCCGACGCCCTGGAGGTCCTGGCCTTTACCGGTAGAGAGGCCATCAGCGAGCCGTTTGTGTTCGACATGGAGTTGCTGATCGATGACCCGATGCTTGACCTTGCCCGTTTGCTGTACCGCCCGGCCTCCTTGCATTTCGGGCCTGCCGGAAACCACGTGCATGGACAACTGCATGAACTCGTCCAGCGTGATCATGCCTCGGGAACCCGACTCTGCCAGGTGCGCCTGGGGCCAAAAATAGCGTGCCTGGCCCAGCGCTCCAGCCAACGGATCTTCAGCGCCCGTTCAGTGCCGCAAATCCTCGACCAAGTGCTCAAAGAGCACGGCATTACCGGCAAAGATCGACGCCTGGCGCTCGGCGGCGATTACCCGCCCAAGGATTTCTGCACGCAATATCGGGAGTCGGACCTGCAGTTTCTCCAGCGACTGTGCGCCCAGGAACGCCTTCACTATCACTTCGAGCACCGGGCTCGCGGGCACTGCGTGGTGTTCAGCGATGATCAGCAGCATTTTCGATCCGGCGAACCTGCGATATTCCGCAGCGAGGGTGATCGGCCGGCGGTGCAGCGCATCGAACGTCAGCGCTGCGGCGAGACTGCGACGCAGCGAGCGGAATGCCGGACGGACCTGGCGACCTTGCGCAGCGGTCAGCTGATGCCGCTGTCCGGTCATCCGGTCGCCGAATGCAATCGCCTCTGGCTGCTGACCCACATCGAGCATTGGGGCAGCCAGGATGCGACGACGCCGTACCACAATCAGGCCCGTGCCCTGCATTGGCCGACACCACTCGAGCCACCCTGTGCGACGGTCAAACCACAGATGCATAGCCTGCAACGGGCGTGGGTAGTTGAGGTCGATGAACCAGGCCCCGACCCGGCAAGGCCGGTACCGGTGCAATTCGATTGGCTGTATCAGGGCGAAGGGGCGATGCCCAGTCATTGCTGGTTGCCCCTGGCCGGGCAGTTGCAGGCCTCAACGTTCTCGTCATTGCGGGAAGGGACTGAGCTGGTCGTGAGCTTTGTCGAGGGCGATCCCGATCAACCGCAGATAACCGGGTTGCTACATGCACCGATAACGGTCGAGGTGACAGGCGCTGACACCTCCCAACCCATCTGCACCCATGCAGAGGGCCTGGAGCAATGGATGCGCTCGGAAGAGCCGTTGATGCTGCTGTGCCTGCTGCCCGGCGGTGGCAGCTTCAACCATTGCGCACAGGCGTTGTGCACCTGTCGTCTGGCGACACGGCTTGGCCAGAGCGCTGGAGCATGATCGCCACACGCACGCCCGAGGCCCCTGCGCAGTGGTTATTGCTGGATGTGCCGGGCACGCCGCAGGCGGGTGTCGCCCTGAGGCAGATGTTTGCGCAGGCCCGGTGGTCGGGGTTGTTCGAAGGTACGGAGTGGCATGCGCTGCATGAGCAGGGACCGGTCCTGGTCGATCTGCGCACATGCCCGGCACTCGCCGATTTATGCCGTGTCGACGGCCAACGCTGGCCCGGATTGCTGATGGTCAGCGAGGCCAGCGCATCGTCGTTGCTGGCGCATTTGCGGCGCATGCTCACGGTCACGCTTGGCCTGCACCGGGCCCTTTTGAGTTACTACAATCCGATCACGGCCAGCTATTTTTTCGATGCCTGCGATGCCGCTGAACTGAGTCGCTGGCTAGGTCCTGTCAGTCATTTGCGCTGGTTCGGCGGTACCTGGGCCGACCGCGCGATGGGTTGTGCAGGCTGGCAACGATTGTCTAACCCGGGGCTGGCGGTCAGCCCGTTGGCGGTCGAGGAAAGCCTCAACGCCGGGCAACTGGAAAAACTGCAAACCTGCCTGCTCGAACAGCATGCCTGGCGCTGGAGCCAATCCACCGGTGCCGATTTCCCCCGCCTGTGGACCCATGTGCAGGAAGGGCTGGCGCTGGGTTTTAGCGAACGTCCGGTGCTTGATGGCTGGATATGGCTACGCCTGCAATATCCCGACGCCGTGCCCGTGCAGCCGCTGCCGGGGCTGACCCAACAGGAACGCCTCGATAGCCTGCGTCACCTGTGGCAGAACGATCCACCCTGACCATGAGGTCGAAATTGATGAGGCGGCCTATTCGACGGCTGTCCCGCTTGCTCAGTGAGTGCCGCTGGCGAACCAGCCATCGTTACGACGCAGACGCCAGGCAATCACACCGAGGGTCAGACTGCGCAGCAGCATGAACACCAGAAAGGTTATCCACAGGCCATGGTTGCCCCAGCCTTGCAGTGCCCAGCCGAAAGGCAGCACCAGCGCCACTGTCAGCAGCATGCCGTTGCGCATTTCCCGGGCGCGGGTGGCGCCGATGAACAGGCCATCGAGCAGGTAACTCCAGACGGCAATCAGCGGCAGTACGGCGAGGTAGGGCAGGTAGATGAACGCGGTGTCGCGCACGCTCTGAATATCGGTCTGCATCTCGATGAACAAGTGCCCGGCAAACAGAAACAGCGCGGCAAAGCCCAGGCTCGCCAGCAACGACCAGCCGCACGCCACCACCAATGAACGGCGCAGGGCATCGCGGTCGCGGGCGCCAAGAGCATGCCCGCACAACGCTTCGACGGCGTGGGCCAGGCCATCGAGGGCGTGGGCGGTCAGCAACAATCCATTGAGCAGCAGGGCATTGGCAGCGACCGTGGCGTCGCCCAGCCGCGCGCCTTGCACGGTGATCAGGAAAAACACCGATTGCAGCGCCAGGCTGCGGATGAAAATGTCGCGGTTGACCGCCAGCAATGGCCGCCAACTTTGCCACAGCGCCAGCGCTGCCCAGACGATATGACCGGGATAGGCGCGCAGGGCTTTGCGGGTCATCAGCAAGCCGATCAGCGCCCCCGTCCATTCAGCAATCACCGAGGCCCGGGCCGCGCCGACCACGCCCCATTCCAGGCCGAGGACGAACCATAGGTTCAGGGCAATGTTGACCAGGTTGGTGCTCAGCAGAATCGCCAGCGGCGCCCGGGCATTCTGGGTGCCGAGGAACCAGCCGACCAGTGCATAGCTGGCCAGCGCCGCCGGCAGGCCAAACAGGCGGGTGTGGAAGAACTCGCGGGTCAGTTGATCGAGTTCCGCCGACGGTTGCATGAAATGCAACGCAACACCGCTCAATGGCACGCCCACCGCCCCCAGCACAATGGCCAGGCCGATGGCCAGCAACAGGCCTTGCAACAGGATCTGCCGTAAAGCCGCGCCATCCCCGCGCCCGGCCGCCTGGGCGGCGAACCCGGTGGAGCCCATGCGCAGAAAACCCATGGCCCAGGCGAGGAAGGTATACAGACTGGCCCCGACCGCGACGGCGCCGAGTTGATGGGCGTGGGGCAGGTGACCGATGACGGTACTGTCGACCAGCGCCACCAGCGGTACGGAAATGTTCGAAAGAATCATCGGCGCGGCCAGCGCCCAGACCCGGCGATGGGTAGGGCGGTCGCGCCAGTCGGCGGTCAGGTTGGACATGCAGGCTCCTTGGGGGAGCGGGCATTGTAGCGGCACATTTGAAATCCGCCGCGATCCATTGTGGGAGCGGGCTTGCTCGCGAAAGCGGTCGTCCAGTTAATATTGATTCGACTGACACTCCGTCTTCGCGAGCAAGCCCGCTCCCACAGGTGTTCGATGGTGTCAGTGAATGATCCAGCTGAGTAACCAAAGCCCCAGCATCAACCAGATGATCCCCATGATGAACGACGCATTGAGAAATGCGCGGATCGCCGACCACAGCAGTATCAGCCCGAGGATCAAGGTCACGATGCTGACGATCGAGGTGTCCATGCCCAGCGCCCTGGACAAGCCTTCGACAAAATTGCTGCTGGCGTTGCTCATCAGATTGAACAGCCCACTGAGGCCATCAACGATGAAGCGGATGATCGAGCCGAGTACCTGGCCAAGCCATTCGAAAAAACCTTCTACCTGCATGGAATGGGCATCCTGATTAAAGAGAATTGAGTCTTGGGCTGTCGATCATGCTGCCGAGTTCCCACAAGCATAGAGGGTTGCACAATACCTGTGGGAGCGGGCTTGCTCGCGAAAGCGGTTGTCCAGTTAATAATGATTCGACTGACACTCCGTCTTCGCGAGCAAGCCCGCTCCCACAAAAAACATACAGGGCACTCAATCGTTGTCACTTGCCATCCTCGGCCATCCCCCCGAAGCTATACGCCTTCAGGAGAGCCCGATGAACCTTGTTGAACTGACCGAACGCCTGCACGCCATCCGTGACCGCAATGACTGGCGGCAATTTCACAGTCCGAAAAACCTGGCCATGGCCGCGAGCGTGGAAATGTCCGAGCTGGTGGAGATTTTCCAGTGGCTGAGCGAAGACCAGTCACGCCAGTTGCCGGCGGACAAACTTGCCCACGCCGGGCAGGAAGTCGGTGACATCGTGCTTTACCTGTTGCTGTTGTGCAGCGAGCTGGGCCTGGACATGGAAGCCGTAGTGCGCAGCAAACTGGCGGACAGCGAGCGGAGGTTCAGCTGATGAGCGACCGTCATTTCGATCAACTGGCGACCCGTTTCGCCGAAAAAATCTACGGCGGTGCCAAAGGTGCCATCCGTCTGGCGGTGTTGCAGGCCGATCTGGCCGAAACCTTGCCCGACCGGCCGCTGCGCGTTCTGGACATCGGCGCCGGCCTTGGCCACATGTCGTTGTGGCTGGCCCAGCGGGGCCATCAGGTGACCCTCGCCGAGCCTGCCGAACCGATGCTCGAAGGCGCCCGCCAACGCTTTGCCGAAGCCGGGCAGAGCGCCACGTTCATACAGGCACCGTGGCAGGAGCTGCTCGGGCAGCTCACCGAACCCTACGACCTGGTGCTGTGTCATGCCGTGCTGGAGTGGCTGGCCGAACCCCACGCCATCCTGCCGGTGCTGCATCAACTGACCAAGGCGGACGGCTGGCTGTCCCTGGCGTTCTACAACCGCGACGCGCTGATTTATCGCAACTTGCTCAAGGGCCATTTCCGCAAGATGCGCAAGAACGACATGGCCGGTGAAAAGCAGAGCCTGACCCCGCAACAGCCCCTTGATCCGCGCGAGCTGGCGGCGCAACTTGAAGGTCTGTGGAAGGTCGAAACCCAGAGTGGAGTGCGGGTTTTTCACGATTACATGCCGGTGGAATTCCAGGCCCGCGCCGAGCTGGTGGACCTGCTGGAAATGGAACTGGCCCATCGTCGTCATCCAAGCTTTGCCGGGCTTGGGCGTTACTTGCACTGGATCTGTCGGCCTGTTTGATCGGAGCACGAAATGAAAAATCATTCAGGTGTACTGGTGTTCTGCCTGGGGCTGGCCGCCTGTCAAGGCAGCAACCCTTATGTCGCCACGTCCAACCCTTTGCCACCGGCGCCACCCCAGGCCGCCACCACCTTTGACCGCAGCGCTTACCCGGCAGCACCCCGTGACTATGGACGCTACCGCAGTTGGGCCTGGCTCAATGGGCATCTGCCACCAGGCACCGCCTGGGCCGACTCCGCGCAAGTCGCCGAAGCAGTCAGCAATGCGCTGGATCAACGCGGCTTGCGCCCATTGCACGACAATCGCTCGGCCGACCTGTTTGTCAGCGCCGACCTGCGGATGGAAACCCGCTTGCGTCAGGTTCGGGACGACTATTACGGCGGCGGTTATGGCGGCTACAACGGCTACGGCCCTGGGTATG
The DNA here is from genome assembly GCF_059422645.1 of Pseudomonas sp. GW821-FHT01C01. NCBI lineage: Bacteria > Pseudomonadati > Pseudomonadota > Gammaproteobacteria > Pseudomonadales > Pseudomonadaceae > Pseudomonas > Pseudomonas sp. GW821-FHT01C01. The sequence continues at coordinate 39,108 of NZ_JBWKXF010000031.1, forward strand.
GCGGGTACGCCACCGTACCGATCGTTCGTACCTATCAGGAGCAAGTCGTGGTGGTTCAGGTGGACATGTTTGACGCCAAAAGCGGTCAGCCGGTGTGGAGCTCCAGCGCTGAAACCGGCAACCGGGGCAGCGAAAGCGAACGGGCCGATGCCATACGGGAGGCTGTGGAAAAGGCAATGTCGGCGTATCCTCCTAGTTAGCTTCTTGTAGATAAGAAGCATTCCACAGGATCATGTCTTCAACCGGAGAATCATCATGTTCCGCCGTTTTGTTTTACTGGCAGTGGCCGCGCTGCTCAGTGCCTGCGCCGCCAACCAGGTCAATCATGACTTCGACGCCAGCCGCGACTTTGCTACCTATCGCAGCTGGACCTGGAAAGAACCCGCCCTGCAATACCGTCCCGATGATCCACGGATCAAGAGCGACCTGACCGAACAGCGCGTCCGCCAGGCAGTTGCCGATCAACTGGATCAGCGCGGTCTGCGCCCGGCCGCCGCAGGTGCCAAGGGTGACTTGAATGTACAGGCCTACCTGATTGTCGAAGATCGGCAACAACAGGTGACCACCAATTACGGCGGTGGGTGGGGAAACCCTTGGTATGGCTATTACGGCGCACCGATGTACAACGAAACCCGCAATGTCAGCTACAAAGTGGCGACCATCCAGATCGACCTGCTCGATGGCAAGGACGGCAAACTGGTGTGGCGCGGCAGTGACGAACAGATACTCAGCCGCACGCCGAACCCGTCGGATCGTCGCGATGCCATCTGGGAAACAGTCACGCGGATATTGGCCAACTATCCACCGCACGCCTCCTAGAATCAGCCAGCCCCACAACCCCTGTGCCCCCACAGGGGTTTTTTATGCTCGACACTGGCGAGCCTGAGGATCGACCTGAACAAAGTCGAGGCAGGTGCCAACCTCAGTTGTCACCCGGGACGCCCATCCCTGGTGATCTAGTCCGGCGTCACGATCGGCAGTTCGATGCAGAAGCGCGCACCCTCGGCGGAGTTCCTGACGCTCAGTTTGCCGCCCATGTTTTCAACGATGCCATAGCTCACCGACAGCCCCAGACCGGTGCCGACGCCGACCGCTTTGGTGGTGAAGAACGGCTCGAAAATCCGTTCCAGCAAACGCGGGTCGATACCGCCGCCGTTGTCCTCGACCCACAGGCGTACCGAGCGGGTATCCCGTTCGGCGTACACCGAGATCCACGGCTTGAACCCGGGGTTGGCCTCGCGCTTGCCGAGCAATGCATCCCGGGCGTTGACCATCAGGTTGATCAGCACTTGTTCAAGCTGATCGACATAGCCGCGCACTTGCACTTCAAAACCGCTCTCACTGATGCGCAGGTCGATGCCTTTGCCACGCATGCCCTCGGACAACAGCGACAGCGTGCCTTCGATGGCCAGGGTCGGGTTGAACGGTTGCTGCTCGATTTCCGAGCGACGGCCGAACACCCGCATGTGGTCCACCACCCGTGCGGCGCGCTGCACTTGCGTGTCGATGCGGGTGAGCTTGTCGATCAGGTAGTCGACCTGCGCGTCGCCGTTGCTCAGGCGCTTGAGCACATTGGCGATGGCCATGCGCATTACATTCAACGGCTGGTTGATCTCATGGACCAGGCCGGTGGCCATTTCACCGAGGGTGGCCATTTTCGCGCTTTGCGTGAGCTGCTGCTGCGAGCGCCGCACTTCGGTGTTGTCGCGCCCAACGGCCTGAACCTCGAGCAATCGGCCCTGTTCGTCAAATACCCCGCGATCGGACCAGACCCACCAGGCGTGTTCGCGGCCAGGCAGTTGCAGATTGATCTCGGCGGTGCTGACCGGAAGCTCGGGGCTCAGATGGTTCAGCCGCTGGGTGAATGCATCGCGCTGTTCCTCGGACATCCAGCTGCCCAGATTCACCCCCGGCAGTTGCTCGGGCGCCAGTTCCAGATAAGTCGCCAACGGACGGTTGCCGAAGGTCAGGGTCAGGTCCGGGAGGTAGCGGCAGATCATCGCCGGCGAGTCTTCCACCAGAATCCGGTAGCGTTCTTCACTTTGCCTGACCTGTTCGGTGGCCAGGGTCGCGTCGGTGACGTCCAGCCACAGACCCACGGCTTCCACCGGCAGGCCGAGGTCGTCGCGCAGCAATCGAGCCTCATCGAGCAGCCAGTGATAGTCGCCGCGACTGTCGCGCAGCCGATAGTGGGCGCGCACCGAGCCTTCACGCAGCAACTGGCGGGTGCGCTCGAAATACTGCAGGCGGTCGTCGGGATGCACCCGCTCTACCAGCGCTCCGGGTGTGCAGTCGGCGAGGGTCCAGCCGAGCAACGGCAACAGGCTGTCGCTGAAGAACACCGGTTGCAACGCACCTTCGACATAGCGCTGTACATAAATCACCGCCGGTGAGTTGGCGATCAGATTGTCCAGGCGCGCATGAGCAGCAGCGGCGCTCTGCTCCTGGTTCTTGATGTCGCTGATGTCGAGCATGAAACCCACCAGACGACGGCTTTTTCCCACGCCCATGGCTTGGCCTTGCAGGCGGTACCAGACCGGCGCGAGGGTGTCATCGGCGCGATGCAGACGCACGCACAGCAGCAGGGGCATGCCTGTGTCCTGCAAGTCATGCAGGCGAATACGCAGTTCTTCGCGGTCGGCGGGATGTATTTGAGCGAGCCAGTTTTGCAGGGGCAGTCGTGATGCTTCAAGGTTCAGGGTACTGGCCAGCGAGGGCGCCAGTTGAATGTCGCCGCTGTCGCTGAAGACTTCCCACCAACCTGAGCCCAGCAAGGCTTGCAGCGATTCCAGGCGCTCCAGTTGCAGATGATGCCGATGCTCGTGCAGGCGCTCGAGCAAAGGGCTGGCGAGTGCGGCGGCGATTTGCAGCCAGTCGCGTTCCGTGACATCGGGGGCGCGATGTGGCGCCGTGAAGTAACCGCACAGCAACCAGGCGACCACTCCTTGAGCGTCTTGATAGGGCACGGCGAAGCCATCGGTATTGCCGAACGTGCCTTGCAGGCGCGGGTGTTCGCGCAGGCTCAAGTGCTGTGGTGCCGAGCCGCTCAAGCTGTCCAGCCCCGTGCCCAGGCGTTGACCGTTTTGCCAAAGTTGCGGTGCATCGAAGGCCGCGTAGTGCTGGTGAATTTGCCAACCCTGTGCCTGCTCATCAAGCACGGCCAGGGCAATGCACGGAATCTGAAAGCGCTGTGCCAGGCTTTGCAGTTGTTCGGCCAGCACCTCGGGCAGGCGCGTCAGGCTGCACAGGCGCAACTGTCCGGCGATTTGCATCGCCAGCACCTGGCATTGTTCTCGGTTGCGCGACTGCCGGCGCTCAAGCAGCAAGTCGCCGATGTCCAGCATCTGCAACAACCAGGCATCGGCCAAGGGTTGCACCCAGCCGCGCAGGTGCAGCGGGGGACCGCTGAGGCTGTGAAAGTCCAGGTCCAGTGTTTTTCCCTGCCAGTCCGCCGGTGCACCTTCGATGGCGAGGATGCTGTGGGGCAGCAGGAAGTCGAGCAAATGCGGTGCCTGCGCGCCGGGGGGAGGCTGAGTCAGCAAGTGCCGCAGCGGACCGCTCAGTTGAACCACACGCCCCTCGGCATTGAGCTGCATCTGCAATCCGAAATTGTGCACCCGCAGTGCCTCTGGCAGCTCCGGTGGGGGCGGCGGATGGCGGTGGAGCAGGCGCCCGAACAGTTTGTCCCCGGCACTCAAAATTGCAGGCTCGCACTGGCCGTGAGTGTCGCTGGCAGATTCGGCATCTGACTGATGCCCAGGAGGCTGGCTTTCATGAGTGCGTCTACCCTGACCATCACTGAGTAATGTCAGCATAGAATCATTCAGACAAAACGGACGTTTTTTACCGTATGCAAAGCTTAGTCCTACTAACGCTCGGCCTGATGAGTGGTGAAGGGCATCTGTGTACGCCGATCTGTGGGAGCCACTGCCTTCACCGTGCCACTCGTCACCGCCCCTCGGTGCCATCGCGCAACATGGCATTCAGCCTTATCAGGCAACCGGTTGCCAATGCCCGACCATATGCTCCAGATCCCCGGCGCCCACCAACTGCAAATCCCCTCCAGGTCCCGGTGCACTGGCGAGCAACGTTACCTCGCCGGGCAACCGTACCGGCTTCTTGAACTGCACCGTGATCTCGATATTCGCCGTCGGCAGGTGCCCGGCCAGCGCAGCCAGCGTTCGCGCCTTGTTCCATAAGCCATGGGCGATGGCGGTCGGGAAACCGAAGAGTCGGGCGCTGGCCGCACTCAGGTGGATCGGGTTGTAGTCGCCGGATACCTTGGCGTATTGCCGGCCGATGTCCGAGGGCGCTTTCCAGTGCTCGACTTCGGTCAAGGCCAGGCTGCTTGGTAGATGCACTTCGACCGCTTCGCCCTCGAGTTTGACGCCGCGACAGAGCATTCGGCTTTGCGCTTCCCACAACGGCCCCAACTGATCGTCGAGGGTGGTCAGCAAATCAAACGTCGCGCCTTTGGCGTGGGGTTGCAGGTTCTGCACCTGCACGCTGACGCGCACCCGACTGACCCCGCCCATGGGGCGCAGCACACGGATGCGATTGCTCAGGTGAATCAGGCCCAGCAGCGGGAACGGGAAGTCCCTGGCCGTGAGCAATTGCATCTGCAAGGCAAACCCGAGGATATGCGGATAGGTCGGCGGCAGCAGGCCGTTGTCGGCGAAACCGCAGACCTTGCGATAGGCCGCCAGGCGCTTGGGATCGACATCGACCCAGCAGCGCAAACCCGAATCGGCCAGGCGGGCGCCAGTGATTTTTCGCCGTGTCGCCGCTCGTGCGTACAACCCTGGCAGGCTGGGTTCGCGGTTGAGTGTGTGCCAGTCGGTGGTCATCCTTAAGCCCCCAGAACGCTTTGCCCGCATACGCGCAACGCTTGTCCGGTGAACGCGCCGGTGCCCGGTTGTGCGAGCCAGGCCACGGCCTCGGCGACGTCTTGTGGCAAGCCGCCCTGGCCGAGGGAACTCATGCGGCGTCCGGCTTCGCGCAGGCCGAAGGGAATGTGCGCGGTCATCTGCGTTTCGATGAACCCCGGCGCCACGGCGTTGATGCTGATGCCGCGCTCGGTGAGCAGCGGCGCCCAGGCTTGCGCCAGACCAATGAGCCCGGCCTTGCTCGCCGCGTAGTTGGTTTGCCCGCGATTGCCGGCGATGCCGCTGATGGATGCCAGCAGAATCACCCGACCGTTGTCGTGCAGGGTGCCGCTGTCGAGCAGGGCTTTGGTCAGCACTTGCGGCGCATTGAGGTTGACCGCCAGCACCGCGTCCCAGAATTCCGGGGTCATGTTGGCCAGGGTTTTATCCCGGGTGATGCCGGCGTTGTGCACCACGATGTCAAGGCCGTCGGGCAACTGTTCGATCAACTGCGTGGCGGCGTCTTCGGCGCAGATGTCGAGGGTGATGCTGCGTCCGCCGAGGCGTGCGGCGAGGGCATCGAGATCGGTCCTGGCCGGTGGCACGTCGAGCAGGATGACGTCGGCACCATCACGGGCCAGGGTTTCCGCGATGGCGGCACCAATGCCCCGCGCCGCGCCGGTGACCAGTGCCTTGCGCCCGGCGAGCGGGCGCGTCCAGTCGGTGACGGGCGTCGCGCAAGGATTCAAGCGAATGACCTGCCCGGACACGAAAGCACTTTTGGGCGAGAGGAAAAACCGCAGCGGGCCTTCCAGTTGTGTCTCGGCTCCTTCGCCGACATAGATCAATTGCAGGGTGCCACCGCTGCGCAACTCCTTGGCCAGCGAACGGCTGAAACCTTCCAGGGCACGTTGCGCACTGGCGGCGAACGGGGCGCGCAAGGTTTGCGGATCGCGCCCGAGAATCACCAGATGCGCACAGTGATCGAGGTTTTTCATCAACGGCTGGAAAAACTCGCGCAGTTGCTTGAGCTGTTCGGTGTGCAGCAGATCGCTGGCGTCGAACACCACGGCCTTGAGTTTCGGCCCGTGGCCGGGAATCCAGGCGGTGGCTATCGAAGGCTCGGTGCCGTAGCTGTAAATCGCGTCGGTCAGGCGGTTGGCGAAGGCACTGACTTGCTCCGCCAACGGCCCGCCGCCGATCAGCAGCGCACCTTCTACAGGTCGCAGCCGGCCTGCTTGCCAGCGCTCCAGTCGGGTCGGCACCGGCAACCCCAGGGCGCCGACCAGGCGATGGCCGATGGACGAATTGGCGAAGTCGATATAGCGGTCAGACATGAAACGCGCTCCGAAAGCTGGGGTTCAAAGTGTGGACCATGAATGGCGATCAGTCGTTCGATCCACGAGATAAGGCCTACGCTGGTGTAGGAGCGAGCTTGCTCGCGATGGCGATAAGTCAGTCGACATCAATGTAGCTGACAGGCCGCCTTCGCGAGCAAGCCCGCTCCCACAGGGGGCCGTGTTCAGTTCAGATAATTCATCAGGAGCATTTATGACCCAACTGCGCCGCGTCGCGATCATCGGCGGTAACCGGATTCCTTTCGCCCGCTCCAACGGCCCTTACGCCACGGCCAGTAACCAGGTGATGCTCACTGCCGCCCTCGAAGGCCTGATCGAACGCTACAACCTGCATGGCCAGCGCATCGGCGAAGTGGTCGCGGGCGCCGTGCTCAAGTTGTCGCGGGACATGAACCTCACACGCGAGTGCGTGCTCGGTTCGCGACTGTCGCCCGCCACCCCGGCCTATGACATCCAGCAGGCTTGCGGCACCGGGCTGGAAGCGGCGTTGCTGGTGGCGAACAAGATTGCCCTGGGCCAGATCGACTGCGGGATTGCCGGTGGCGTGGACACCACCTCGGATGCGCCGATCAGTGTCAGCGAGGGCCTGCGCAAAATCCTCCTGCAGGCCAATCGCGCCAAAACCACCGGCGACAAACTGAAAACCTTCCTGCAATTGCGCCCCAAACATCTGATCCCCGAGTTCCCACGCAACGGTGAACCGCGTACCGGGTTGTCCATGGGGCAGCATTGCGAGTTGATGGCTCAGACCTGGAGCATCCCTCGCGAAGCACAGGATCAATTGGCGCTTGAGAGCCATCAGAAACTGGCTGCGTCCTACGCCGAAGGCTGGCACAACGACCTGATGACACCGTTCCTGGGGCTCACCCGCGACAACAACCTGCGCGCGGATTCGACCCTGGAAAAGCTCGCCGCGCTCAAGCCGGCCTACGAGAAAAGCGCCAAGGGCACCCTGACGGCGGGCAACTCCACGCCATTGACCGATGGTGCGTCACTGGTGCTGCTGGGCAGCGAAGAATGGGCCAAGGCTCGCGGGTTACCGATTCTTGCCTACTGGCGCGACGGCGAGGCGGCGGCGGTGGATTTCGTCAACGGTGCGGAAGGGTTGTTGATGGCTCCGGTCTACGCCGTGCCGCGTTTGCTGGCGCGCAATGGCCTGACCTTGCAGGACTTCGATTACTACGAAATCCACGAAGCCTTCGCCGCGCAAGTGCTGTGCACGTTGAAGGCCTGGGAAGATCCGGAGTATTGCAAAACCCGTCTCGGCCTCGACACGGCGTTGGGTTCGATTGACCGCAGCCGACTTAACGTCAAGGGCAGTTCACTGGCGGCTGGGCACCCGTTTGCCGCCACGGGCGGGCGCATCGTCGCCAACCTGGCGAAGCTGCTGGATGCGGCGGGCAAGGGGCGGGGACTGATTTCGATTTGCGCGGCGGGCGGGCAGGGCGTGACCGCCATCATCGAACGCTGAGCAAGGTTACTTATTTCTGTTTTGACAGTGAGCTCGCTTTCGCTGGCAAGCCAGCTCCTACAGGTTGGACCGTTCCGCACATTTGTAGGAGCTGGCTTGCCAGCGAATGGCCGCAAAGCGGCCACCCGGCAACAGGGATCAGGTACGGAACCTGCGCACCAACCCGTCCAGCTCATTCGACAACCCGGCCAGGCTCTGTGAATCCAGGCGCGCCGAGTTGGCCAGTTCCGCCACCAACTGCGCATCGCCATGGATCTGGCTGATGTGCCGATTGATGTCTTCGGCCACTTGATGCTGCTGTTCCGCCGCCGTGGCGATCTGGGTGTTCATATCGCGGATCACGTCCACCGACTCACGAATCTGCCCGAAGCTGTTGCGCGCTTCACCGATGCGCGTCACCGATTGCTGGGACACCTCCAGGCTGGCGTGCATCTGTTGGGTCACCTGGCTGGTGCGTTTGGCCAGGTTGCCCAGCAGTCCGTCGATTTCCGCCGTGGAGTCGGCTGTGCGTTTGGCCAGGGCACGTACTTCATCGGCCACCACGGCAAAACCGCGACCTTGTTCACCGGCCCGGGCCGCTTCGATGGCGGCGTTCAGTGCCAGCAGGTTGGTCTGCTCGGCGATCGAACGGATGGTCCCGAGGATCGACTGAATGTCGTTGCTGTCGCGTTCGAGCTGTTGCATCGACTGGGCCGACTGTTCGATTTCCTGGCTCAGGCGATCCACGCTGTTCACCGCCGCATCGATCTGCTGTTGACCTTCGCGCGCCTGGCGCTGGCCACTGTCGGCAGACTCCGCAGCCTGACTGCAAGAGCGTGCGACTTCGTTGGCGGTGGCGACCATTTCGTGGAACGCCGTGGAGACCATGTCCACCGCTTCACGCTGGCGTCCGGCGGCTTCGGCCATGTCGCTGGAAACCTGGGTCGAACTCTTGGACGTGGCGAGGATCTTGCCCGCCGCACCGCCGATGTTCTGGATCAGGTTGCGAATCGCGGTCAGGAACTGGTTGAACCAGTTGGCCAGTTGCGCGGTTTCGTCGTTGCCACGGATTTGCAGGTTCTGGGTCAGGTCGCCTTCGCCCTGGGCGATGCCTTCCAGGCCGCTGGCCACGCTGCGGATCGGACGCACGATGAGGCTGGCAAAACTGGCGCCGACGATGGCGAAGACGACGGCCAGAACGGCGGCGATGATGGCGATCAACCAGGTCAACTGGGTCGCGGAACTCATCACGTCGTTCTGTTTGATCAGGCCGATGAAGGTCCAGCCCAGTTGCTCCGATGGCCAGACGTTGGCCATGTAGCGTTCGCCGTTGAGCTCCACTTCCACCAGGCCCTTGCCGGCCTTGGCCAGTTGCGCGTAGCCGTCGCCGAGGCTGTTCAGCGGTTTGAAGTTGTGTTCCGGTTGTTTCGGGTCCACCAGGACCATGCCGGTGTTTTCCAGCAGCATCAGGTAGCCGGTTTCGCCGAGTTTGATCTGTTTGACGATCTCGGTGAGCTGCTTGAGCGTCACGTCGATGCTGACCACGCCGCCGTTGGTGCCCAACTTGTTGTCGATGGTGCGCACGGTGCTGACGTAGGTCGCATCGTCCTGGGCCCAGTAGTAGGCCTCGGTGCGGAACGGCTTGCCCGGTTTGGCCTGGGCGGCCTTGTACCAGGGGCGCTGGCGCGGGTCGTAGTTGCTCAGTTTCGGATCATCCGGCCACGACACGTAACCGCCCGCCGCCGTGCCGAGGATCGCATAGGCGTAGGCCGGGTGGCTGTTGCCCAGGTCCTGGAGCAGGGTGAAAACTTTTTTGTCCGCCTCGCCCTGAGGGATGCTCTCGGCGTTGGCAGCCATGTAGGTCTTTAGGCTGTCGTCGGAGTTTCGGATCAACGGCTGCCTGGCCAGGTAATCGACGTTCTGGCTGATACCGTCAAAGAACAATTGCATGGCATTGCTGACCTGACGAATCTCGCGGGCACTGCCGTCGATGAATTCGTCCCTGGCATCACTGCGCAGGTTCAGCACAACGAGGGTGGCAACCAGCACCACGGGCAGGCAGGCGATGATTGCAAACGCCCAGGTCAACTTCTGTTTGATGTTCATCCGCGCTCCAGATTTTCTTGTAGGCCCACGCAGTGCAGATGACTCGCGGTTTTTTGGCAGCCGTAAACGTTCTTGGTCAACCCGGGTCCTTGAGTGCGGCATCGCTTTTGTTGTGGCAGCGATTGTCGGACAAATCACTTTGTCACTAAGGACTTCGGCTGTTGTCGGAGGAAATTGAGGCCTGTTTGGAAAAATCCTACGGAAGGTGTGAACAGTGGTGTCGGTTTCTGTCGCAATTGCCCTCAATACCCTTGCACAACAAGTGACGCAGGCTCGGCTATGATCTGGAACGATCCGTGGCGGTGGTCGGTTTTATCCGATGAAATCGGCACATTGTGTGCATTCTGCAATGCTCATAAGTCGGCAACCCCTCCCCCCGGTGAGTGGATTGCCGTATAACGAATGACTTTCGCGTGTTTGGTAATAAAGGACCCACAATAAAAGCTGATGAAGACTCCAAAACGCATTGAACCCCTGATCGAGGACGGTCTGGTCGACGAGGTGCTGCGCCCACTCATGAGTGGTAAAGAAGCAGCTGTTTATGTGGTGCGCTGCGGTAACCAGTTACGTTGCGCGAAGGTCTACAAGGAGGCGAACAAACGCAGTTTTCGTCAGGCGGCCGAGTATCAGGAAGGCCGCAAGGTGCGCAACAGCCGTCAGGCCCGGGCGATGGCCAAGGGTTCCAAGTTTGGCCGCAAGGAAACCGAAGACGCCTGGCAGAACGCCGAAGTGGCAGCGCTGTTCCGCCTGGCCAATGCCGGTGTGCGGGTGCCCAAGCCGTATGACTTCCTCGAAGGCGTGCTGCTGATGGAACTGGTGGCCGACGAGTACGGTGATGCCGCGCCGCGTTTGAACGATGTGGTGCTGGAGCCGGATCAGGCCCGCGAGTATCACGCGTTTCTGATTTCCCAGATCGTGCTGATGCTGTGTACCGGCCTGGTGCACGGCGACCTGTCCGAGTTCAACGTGCTGCTGACGCCGACCGGCCCGGTGATCATCGACCTGCCGCAAGCGGTGGATGCGGCGGGTAACAACCACGCATTCAGCATGCTGGAGCGCGACGTGGGCAACATGGCGTCCTACTTCGGGCGGTTTGCGCCGGAGTTGAAGAAGACCAAATACGCCAAGGAAATGTGGGCCTTGTACGAGGCCGGCACCTTGCACCCGGCCAGCGTCCTGACCGGCGAGTTCGCCGAATCGGAAGATCTGGCCGACGTAGGCGGAATCATGCGCGAAATCGAGGCCGCACGCCTGGATGAAGAACGCAAGCAAGCGGCACGCGCGGCGGACGATGCTCCGCCGGGCAAAACTGAAGAGCCGCCTCCACCGTGGATGCAGTGATCGGCTAAAGAAAAACCCGGCTTCGGCCGGGTTTTTTGTGGGTGCCTACTTCCAGACACTGGAGAACTGATGTGGGAGCGGGCTTGCTCGCGAAGGCGTCGTGTCAGTCGACATCAATGTTGCATGACACACCGCTTTCGCGAGCAAGCCCGCTCCCACAGGGAATAGCCCTGCAATCATGCGCGGGCCGGGGTGGCACAACAGCCCGATTCAAGATTCTTCAGAATCGGACAATCCGGCCGATGATCGCCCTGACAGTGCTCAACCAGATCCTGCAACGTATCGCGCAACTGCCCCAGTTCACGGATCTTCTGGTTCAACTCATCGATGTGCTGGCGGGCCAACGCCTTCACATCGGCGCTGGCGCGCTGGCGGTCTTGCCAGAGGGTCAGCAACTTGCCGACTTCCTCCAGGGAAAACCCCAGGTCCCGCGAGCGCTTGATGAACGCCAGCGTGTGCAGGTCATCATCGCCGTACACCCGGTAACCGCTGTCGGTGCGATGGGCCGCCTTGAGCAAGCCGATGGACTCGTAGTAACGGATCATCTTTGCGCTCAGGCCGCTGTGGCGGGCCGCTTGGCCGATGTTCATCGGTTGTCCTCCAGGTCCTTGGGTTTCCAGGTTTTCAACAGTAGCGCATTGCTCACCACGCTGACGCTCGACAATGCCATGGCCGCACCGGCCAGTACCGGGTTGAGCACGCCAAACACTGCCAGCGGAATGCCGATCAGGTTATAGACGAAGGCCCAGAACAGATTCTGACGGATTTTTGCGTAGGTCTTGCGGCTGATCTCCAGCGCGGCCGGCACCAGTCGCGGATCGCCGCGCATCAGAGTGATGCCGGCCGCGTGCATGGCGACGTCGGTGCCGCCGCCCATGGCGATACCGATATCGGCGGCGGCCAGTGCCGGGGCGTCGTTGATGCCGTCACCGACCATTGCCACCACAGCGGTTTTCTTCAATGCGGCGACCGTGGCGGCTTTGTCCGCCGGCAGCACTTCGGCATGCACATCGTGGATGCCCAGCGCCTCGGCCACCACGTTGGCGCTGCCGCGATTGTCACCGGTCAGCAGGTGGCTGCTGATTCTCCGCGCGCTGAGTTGTTGCACCGCTTGCAGCGCGCCGGGCTTGAGGGTGTCACCGAAGGCGAACAGGCCCAGTACGCGTGGCTCGGGCTTTTGTTCGATCAACCAGGACAAGGTCCGGCCTTCGCTTTCCCATGCGATCGCCGAGTCGGCCAACAGGCCGGTGCTCAGGCCGTTGTCTTCCAGCAGGCGCCGATTGCCCAGCGCCAGACGACGGCCTTCGAGGCTGCCGGCGATGCCACGGCCGGTGAGGGACTGGCTGTCGCTGACATCGGCCACTGTCAAATGGCGTTCGGCACAGGCATCCAGAACAGCCTTGGCCAGCGGATGCTCACTGCCGCGTTGCAGGGCGCCGGCCAATTGCAGCAGGCTCGCCTCGTCACCGTCGATGGCACTCAGATGAGCGATGCGCGGGGCGCCGGAGGTCAGGGTGCCGGTCTTGTCGAACACCACTGCGCTGACTTCATGGGCACGTTCCAGTGCTTCGGCGTCCTTGATCAGAATCCCGTAGCGTGCCGCCACGCCGGTGCCGGCCATGATCGCCGTCGGTGTGGCCAGGCCCAGGGCGCACGGGCAGGCGATTACCAGCACCGCCACGGCGTTGATCAGCGCGGTTTCCATCGGCGCGCCATGCAGCCACCAGCCGATCAGGGTTGCCAGGGCAATCAACAGCACGGTGGGCACGAATACCTGGCTGACTTTATCCACCAGTTTCTGGATCGGCGCTTTTGCGGCCTGGGCGTCTTCCACCAGCCGGATGATCCGCGCCAGCACGGTTTCCGCACCCAGGGCCTGGGTACGCACCAGCAACCGGCCTTCGCCGTTGATCGCACCGCCGGTGACTTTGTCGCCGGGCTGCTTGGGCACCGGCAGGCTCTCGCCAGTGATCAGGGCTTCGTCGGCGTGGCTCCGGCCTTCAACCACTTCGCCGTCCACCGGGAAGCGTTCGCCGGGTTTGACCATCACCAAATCATTGAGGCGCAGGGCGCTGATGGCGACTTCTTGTTCGCGGCCATCGATCACCTGAATCGCCCGTTCCGGACGCAAGGCTTCGAGGGCGCGGATGGCGCTGGCGGTCTGGCGCTTGGCGCGGCTTTCCAAGTATTTGCCCAGCAGCACTAGGGCGATCACCACCGCCGAGGCTTCGAAATACAGATGCGGCATGCGCCCGGCGGCGGTGGCCCATTCGTACAGGCTCAAGCCATAACCGGCGCTGGTGCCCAGGGCCACCAGCAAATCCATGTTGCCGGCCCCGGCGCGTACGGCTTTCCACGCGGCGACGTAAAACCGTGCGCCGAAGATGAATTGCACCGGCGTGGCCAAGGCGAACTGCGCCCAGGCCGGGAGCATCCAGTGCACGCCAAATGGCTGTAGCAGCATCGGCAATACCAGCGGCAAGGCGAGGGCAATGGCGATGATCAAGGCCAGGCGTTCGCGATGCAGGCGCTGTTGCTGATTGTCGGTGGGTGGGTGTTCGGTTTCCCAGACGATGGCGGTGTAGCCAGCCTTGGCCACCGCCGCGATCAAGGTTTGCGGATCGATCTGGCCGAGCAGTTCAAGGTGGGCGCGTTCGTTGGCCAGGTTGACGCTGACGCTTTTCACTCCCGCAACTTTGCCCAGCGCACGCTCGACGCGACCGACGCAGGATGCGCAGGTCATGCCGTCGATGCTCAATTCCAGATTCTGTTGCGGCACGCTGTAGCCGGCCTTGGCCACGGCATCCATCAGGGCCGGCAGACTGTCGCTGGGCGCTTGCACCCGCGCCTGTTCAGTGGCGAGGTTGACGCTGACGGCACTGGCGCCAATGACTTTGCTCAAGGCGCGCTCGACACGCCCGGCGCAACTGGCGCAGGTCATGCCGGCAATCGGCAGGTCGAACGTGGTGGATTCGGACATCGGTCGCACTCCCTGTAGTAGATGACCACAGGATCAACCTTGCCATGCTGGCAAGGTCAAGCACCCATCTTAGACGTGCCACTGATTGAATGTGGGAGCGAGCAAGCCCGCTCCCACAAGGGTTGTGTGTCAGTAGCCGAGTCCGGCGCGCTTGAGGTATATCCCTTCCTGCGTCATCGCGATCCGGTACTTGAGCACATCCCCGGCCTTGAGCTGGATATTCTGCGAACCCGGCGCGAGCATGCCCGGATTGCAACCCGGCACCTGACCCGGCAGCAATTTGAGGCGCAGCGACACGATGCCGGGCGGCAGGTTGAACGAGGTGCTCTGCTCCTGAAACAGCCGCGCCGCCAGTTGATCCTGGATGTACACACCGATTTCGCAACTGGTCGCGACTTCCAGGCGCTCGCGAGAAATGATCAGCACGCCATAATCCTGACCGGCAGCATTGACCGAAGGCACGGTGGCGAAAAGGCTGAGAAAGCCAAACAGGCTGAAAACTGACCAGCGCATGGCTGAATCTCCTGAGTTCGAGTCATTGATGGACGCAGCTTGGCCGAGCCCCGCGTCGATTGCCAGCCCGGCAGCAATCTTCAGAACTTGACCTTGCCATGGTGGCAAGCTCGAAACTGGGCTCAATCTCGGAAAAGGAGTCATCCCATGCAAGTGTTCAACGTTGAAGGCATGTCTTGTGGCCATTGCGTCAAGGCCATCACTCAGGCGGTCCAGGCCAAAGACCCGGCGGCCAGTGTGCGGGTCGATCTGGCAGCCAGGGAGGTCGGAGTCGAAAGTGCGCTGAGCGCCGAGCAAGTGATCGAAGCGATCAGCGAAGAAGGTTACGGCGTCAAATTGGCCTGATTTTAATAGTTAGCGAGCTATCTTAATGTTCAAGGCGTCCATGCGCGGCTAGACTGTCGGCCTGCCGACTTCTGCCCCACTGGATGCCTGATGAACTTCCGTACCATTCTGATTCTCGGCGCCTTGAGCGCTTTCGGTCCGCTGGCGATCGATTTCTATCTGCCGGCTTTCCCGGCCATGGCACTGGCCTTCGGGACGGACGAAAATCACGTCCAGATGACGTTGGCGGCCTACTTCCTCGGCTTGTCCATCGGTCAGTTGGCCTATGGCCCGGTGGCGGATCGTTTCGGGCGACGCATTCCGTTGCTCACCGGTGTCGGCCTGTTCACCGCTGCCTCGGTGGCGTGCGCCTATGCGCCGAATCTGGAATGGCTGATCGGTGCGCGTTTCGTCCAGGCGCTCGGTGGCTGCGCGGGCATGGTGATTTCCCGGGCGGTGGTCAGCGACAAATGTGATGCGGTGGGTTCGGCAAAAGTCTTTTCGCAGTTGATGCTGGTGATGGGGCTCGCGCCTATCCTCGCGCCATTGCTGGGTGGGTTGCTGGTCAACACCACAGGCTGGCAGTCGATCTTCCTGGCCTTGACCGGGTTCAGTGCGTTGGCGGGGCTGGCGGTGGCCACGGGATTACCGGAAAGCTTGCCGGCCCACATACCGCGCCAACCGCTGTCGGGTGCGCTGCGTCAGTACGGTCGGTTGCTGGCCGACCCGATATTTCTTGGCCACGCCTTGACGGGGGGCATCGCCATCGCCGGGATGTTTGCCTACATCGCTGGCTCACCCTTCATCATCATCAAGCTCTACGGCGTTCCGGCCGAGCATTTCGGCTGGTTGTTCGGCACCAATGCGGCGGGCTTCATTCTGGTGGCGCAGGTCAACGCGCGGCTGCTAGCCAAACGTGGCCCGACGTTCTTGCTGGCGCGCGCGGTGTGGGTTTATCTCGCGGCCGGTCTGACCCTGCTCGCTGTCAGCGCTCTGCACACGGCCCACCTGTGGCCGCTGCTGATTCCATTGTTCATCTGTATTTCCAGCCTCGGTTGCATCAGCCCCAACGCCGCAGCCTGCGCGATGAGCGGACAGGGCACACGGGCCGGCAGCGCGTCGGCGCTGCTCGGTTGCCTGCAGTTCAGTGTGGCGGCCGGCGCCTCAGCGCTGGTGGGTGTATTGCACGACGGCAGCGCTGTGCCGATGGCCATGGTCATCAGCCTGTGTGGGATTCTGGTGGTGAGCGCGGCGATGCTTACCCGGCGTTTGCAAAATGCCCGGGCGCTGGCGCAAGCGCAGGTTTGAGGCCGGAGTCAGCCGGCAGCACGCTGCGGGTTGAGGATGGGAATCTGGTGGGGGGCCTGGATACGGGCTTCAAGGGTACGCGTGAAAGCGCGAGCTTCTGCTTCGCTGCGGAACGTCACAGCATGTTGGTCTAAGCGAACTTGCCACTGGGACTTTGCCAGTTCTTTTATCAGGATCTTCATAACTGAATTCCTCTCGTAAAAGATGTCTCGTAAAAGACGTTACGCAAAACATTGCCTCGCAGGAGATTCGATTGTAGTCCTGAATACGAGCACCATTGTGACAAGGATCAACTGTCGGACTGACGGTTTGTAACTAAAAAAAACACGACTCTTCGAGGGTGCCCTCAGGGGCTGTCTGCGACCGGGACTTCCCGGTCGCAGACGGAAAACAGCAGAAGGCGATGAAGTCAGCGATGGTTTTTTCAGCGCTTCAGAACCCTTCCAGCACAATCTTGCCCTTGGCTTTACCGCTCTCCAGCAGGGCGTGGGCACGGCGCAAATTGGCCGCGTTGATCGTGCCGAAGTGTTCGCCCACCGTGGTTTTCAGTGTGCCGGCATCGATCAGCCAGGCGACGCGATTGAGCAGGTTGTGCTGCTCAATCATGTCCTCGGTTTCAAACAGCGAACGGGTGTACATGAACTCCCAGTGCAGTGACAGGCTCTTGCGCTTGAGCTTGGTCACGTCCAGCGCCTTGGGGTCATCGATCAGCGCCAGCTTGCCTTGGGGGGCCAATGCCTCGACCAATTGATCCAGGTGCTGGTCGGTCTGGGTCAGGCTGGCGACGTGGGTGACCTGATCCACACCGGCACGCTTGAGTGCTTCGCTCAGTGGCTGGCCATGGTCGATCACCAGGTCGGCACCCAGCTCTTTCACCCAGCTTTGGGTTTGCGGACGCGAAGCGGTGCCGATGACTTTCAGGGCCGTCAGTTGGTTAGCCAGCTGAGTAAGAATCGAGCCGACGCCACCCGCCGCGCCGACGATCAACAGGCTCTGGCCTTCGTCGGTTTTGCCTTCGCGCACTTGCAGGCGTTCGAACAACAGTTCCCACGCCGTGATCGCAGTGAGCGGCAGGGCGGCGGCCTCGGCGAAACCAAGGGTCTTTGGCATGTGGCCGACGATGCGCTCGTCCACCACATGCAACTCACTGTTGCCGCCCGCACGCGCGATGGAGCCGGCGTAAAACACCTTGTCGCCGACCGTGAACAGCGTCACGTCACTGCCCACCGCCTTGACCACGCCCGCCACGTCCCAACCCAGCACCTTGGCCGTGCCGCCTTCCGGCTGGACGTTCTGGCGCACCTTGGTGTCCACCGGGTTGACCGAAATGGCTTTGACTTCGACCAGCAAGTCGCGGGGACCGGCAACCGGCTCTGGCAACTCGAGGTCTTGCAGAGCATTTTCGTCGCTGATCGGCAACGAGGCGTAGTAGGCAATGGCTTTCATGGGCGGCTCCTGAACACTAATAAAGAAGAGATTCGATGAGGCGGATGATTGGCTATTTCTCCTGAAGATAAAACCGGCTAAAAGAGCAGTCTCTTTCAATATTTTTTTGATAATCGGTGTTCTTGATGCTGCGTTTCGATGACTTGCAGTTGTTTGTCCGGGCGGCGGACCTGGGCAGTCTGTCGGCCGCCGCGCGGGGCATGGACATGTCGGCGGCGGTGGCCAGTGCGGCGCTCAAGCGCATCGAACAGCAACTCGGCGCCCGTCTATTGGCCCGTTCGACCCGCAGCCTGCGCCTGACCGCCGAAGGCGAGGGCTTTCTCGAATACGCCCGCGCGGCACTGAGCAATCTCGACGAGGGCCGGCGATTGCTGGCGAGCGGCCAGGACCAGGTCAGCGGGATTCTACAGCTGTCGGCACCATCGGATTTTGGCCGTAATCTGTTGCTGCCCTGGCTGGACGAGTTTCAACACGAGCATCCGAAACTTACCGTACGCCTGCTGCTGGGGGACCGCATCGCCGACCTGTTTCGCCAACCGGTAGACATTGCCCTGCGCTACGGTGAGCCGGAGGATTCCAGCCTGGTGGCTCTGCCCATCGCCCCGCAGAACCGCCGAGTGTTGTGCGCCGCTCCCGGCTATCTGGCCCGTCATAGCGAGCCTCGGCATCTGGAGCAACTGGCGCAACACAATTGCCTGTTGTACATGCTCGGCAGCCGGGTCCACGATCACTGGAGTTTTCACGACGGCAAACGCGAAGTCAGCCTGACCGTCAGTGGCGATCGCTTCAGTGACGATGCCGATGTCGTGCGCCTGTGGGCCGTGGCGGGTGCCGGGATCGCTTACAAATCCTGGCTTGATGTCGCCGCCGATGTACTGGCCGGACGCCTCAAAGTGCTCATGCCGGAGCTGCTCTGTGAGCGCGCACCGCTGAATCTGTTGTGCGCCCATCGCGCACAATTGAGTAAGCCGGTGAACCTTTTGCGTGAAATGCTTGCCAGCCGATGCGCCCGATTGAGCAGTCAATTTCCGGGCTTATCGGATA
Source organism: Pseudomonas sp. GW821-FHT01C01 (assembly GCF_059422645.1). Lineage (NCBI taxonomy): Bacteria > Pseudomonadati > Pseudomonadota > Gammaproteobacteria > Pseudomonadales > Pseudomonadaceae > Pseudomonas > Pseudomonas sp. GW821-FHT01C01. The sequence goes on from NZ_JBWKXF010000031.1 coordinate 57,843, forward strand.
TCGATCATTAGTCGCACGAAAAAAGAGAAATTTCCCTCAGGAACGATCACCACCTATGCCCGGCGGAGGGCAGGAACGGGCGATCAACCCGCATATACTAGCGCCCGCATCATGTACGTAGCGTCGATCCCGCAACGGCGGGTCCACGTTCGAGTCGGCCCGGCTGTGCGGTCAACCTTCTGACCTTCGCAGCATCGGCCAGGCAGCGCCAATGTATGAGCAAGGCGTTGCCGGGGTTATGGCAGTTTCCACGGATTGGCCGACGACACATTACTGGTCACGATGTCTCTGGGCAGTAGACGAAACGATTCAACAGGGAGTGAATACATGGAACATGCACCTTGCATCAGCCAGATCGCCACATTGCTGGCTGACCCAAAGCGCAGCGCAATGATGTGGGCCTTGATGGACGGTTCGGCGCGAGCAACCGAAGAGCTGGCATTGCTGGCCGGCCTGTCGCCGTCTTCGGCCAGCGCACACCTGGGACGCTTGTCCGCCGGAGGCTTGTTGAGGGTTGAAAACCGTGGCCGCAAACGCTTCTTCCGCCTGGCTGCTCCCGAAGTCGGGGCGGCAATCGAAGCGTTGGCCAGCGCGACGCTCGCCAGTGCACCCCTGGAAATTCCGGACGTCTTCAAGCGTAATGCGCCTCTGGCCAAACCCCGGGCGCTGCGTTCGTCATTACTGAGTGCCCGACTGTGCGACGATCACCTGGGGGGCACCCTGTCCGCCGATCTGTATCAGCGATTGCTCGAGGCAGGCTGGATCGAACAGTTTGATCAGCGGGTCACGGTCACGCTCAAGGGCGCGACGGAGTTGGCGGCACGGGGCGTGTTCATCCAGGCGCTGGCCCATCACAACGGCAGGGTTGCCTGCGCGTGCCCTGACTGGAGCGAAAGACGCCCGCACATGGGCGGCTCTCTGGGCGCGGCATTGTTGCAACTGTTCATGCAGTCGGGTTGGCTGAGCCTGCCCAACGATTCCCGAGCCTTGCAGGTGACGGCCGCCGGGCAACGCGAGATCCACCGCTTTGCCAAGGAAACCGAGCTGGAAATGGCGCTGTAGGAGCCGGCTTGCCGGCGATGGCGGTGCCCAATTCGGCATCATTGTTGAATGAGAGGGCGCCATCGCTGGCAAGCCAGCTCCTACAGTTGGACTTGCGGTGTTGCTCAGGGCTTCACCAACCGCGCATCGAGGCTGTTCTGCGCCAGGCGTTTGGCCTGGTCCCGGGTCATGCCCAGGTGGGTGTGCAGCGCATGGAAGTTCTCGGTGACATAGCCGCCGAAGTACGCCGGGTCATCGGAGTTCACGGTCACTTTTACGCCGCGTTCCAGCATGTCGAGAATGTTGTGCTGCGACATGTGATCGAACACGCAAAGCTTGGTGTTCGACAACGGGCACACGGTCAGCGGGATCTGTTCGTCGATGATTCGCTGCATCAGGCGCTCGTCTTCGATGGCGCGCACACCATGGTCGATGCGCTGGATCTTCAGCAGGTCGATGGCTTCCCAGATGTACTCGGGCGGGCCTTCTTCACCGGCGTGGGCGACGGTCAGGAAGCCTTCGTGACGGGCACGGTCGAACACACGCTGGAACTTGCTCGGCGGGTGACCCATCTCGGAGCTGTCCAGGCCCACGGCGACGAACGCATCGCGGAACGGCAGCGCCTGGTCGAGGGTTTTCTGGGCTTCGTCTTCACTCAGGTGACGCAGGAAGCTCAGGATCAAACCACTGGTGATGCCCAGTTGCTGCTCACCATCCTTCAGTGCGGCGGCGATGCCGTTGAGCACCACTTCGAACGGGATGCCTCGGTCGGTGTGGGTCTGCGGGTCGAAGAACGGCTCGGTGTGAATTACGTTCTGCTCTTTGCAGCGCAGCAGGTAAGCCCAGGTCAGGTCATAGAAGTCCTGGGACGTGCGCAGTACATCGGCACCCCGGTAATACAGGTCGAGGAACTCCTGCAGGTTGTTGAAGGCATACGCCTTGCGCAAGGTTTCGACGTCGTTCCAGGGCAGGGCAATCTTGTTGCGATCGGCCAGGGCGAACAACAGCTCGGGTTCCAGCGAGCCTTCCAGGTGCAGGTGCAATTCTGCCTTGGGCAGGGCGTTCAGCCAGTCGTACATGATTCTTTTCTCATCAGGTGCAATGGTCGCCATTCTACAGAGTGTTGCTGCAACAATTGGTAAAACCTGACCGGCCGGTTCATCACTCGCTCTTGAGCGTCGCCAGCACCAGGTTGCTGATCGGCAGCTCAATCGTGCCGTCCGTCAATCCGTCTCAGTAGTTCTGGGACTTCCGGTCATGGTCGATCACGCTTTGGGTCGCCTGAATGTAGTGCGGACCCCAGTCATTGACGATGGAGGTCAGCACCGCTTTCGGCCCGAAGTACGCCATGTCCGAAGCGTAGCCCACGGCATAGACGCCGCGGCGTTCGGCGGCCTGGATCGGCGCCGGGCTGTTGGTGTGCTGGAACACCACGTCCACGCCCCGGTCGATCAGCGGGGCGTAGGCACTGGCAGTCAGGCAGGCGCTCAGGCCGATGGCCGACGCAACGGCGCAAAGCAGCTTCTTCAACGGACGGTTATGCATGAGTTTTGACTCCATTTTGTTGTGAGGTTGGCTGGACTCTTGCGCCTGCACAGGGCAATGCAAACTGCTGACCAACAGCACAACAAAACTTGAAACCGCGGTGTTGCCATCGCGAGCAGGCTCGCGATAGGTTCGTGAAGTCCGATAAAAGTGCATGTCCTGGCACAGCTGCCACCCATTGGTGCGCTAAGGCAAGATCAGACTGAGTTGCTGGCGGAAAAGGTCGGTGATCACTGAAACCAACGCCATTGAAGGCACGACTCACTTCGTGTTGTTTGCGACGTTCATCATGTTGTCGATGCTGGGCCTTTGAACCCTCCACAAAACCAATGTGGGAGCGGGCTTGCTCGCGAAAGCGGTGTGTCAGTCACATAAATATCGACTGCTACAACGCCTTCGCGAGCAAGCCCGCTCCCACAGTTTTAATCGGTGTTGTATCAGGTCCCGGCGATCAACTGCCGCGCCGCCTGGCTGTGATCAGCAATCAAGCCCTTCAGGTCCAGCCCCTCGACCTGCCCGTCAATCACCCGCCACTTGCCGCCGACCATCACCCGGTCCGCGCGATCGGCGCCGCACAGCAGCAGTGCCGAGACCGGATCATGGCTGCCGGAGAAGCGCAGTTCATCGAGCTTGAACAGGGCCAGGTCAGCCTGTTTGCCCACTGCCAGTTCGCCGATATCGGTACGCCCCAACAGACTGGCCGAGCCTTTGGTCGCCCAGCCGAGCACACGCTCCGGGGTGATCTTTTCGGCGCCGTAGCGCAGGCGCTGGATGTACAGCGCCTGGCGCGCTTCGAGCATCATATTCGAGGCATCGTTGGACGCCGAACCGTCCACGCCCAATCCAAGCAAGGCACCGGCATCGGTCAGCTCGATGCTCGGGCAGATGCCAGAGGCCAGGCGCATGTTCGAACTCGGACAATGGCAGATACCGGTCCCGGCGGCACCGAGGCGGGCGATCTCGTCCGGGTTGAAATGAATGCCGTGGGCCAGCCAGGTACGCGGGCCAAGCCAGCCGACACTGTCCAGATAGTCCACGGTGCGCAGGCCGAAGCGCTGCAGGCAGAAATCCTCTTCGTCGAGGGTTTCTGCCAGGTGGGTGTGCAGGCGCACGTCGAGTTTGTTCGCCAGCTCGGCACTGGCCGACATGATTTCCGGCGTCACCGAGAACGGCGAGCACGGTGCCAGAGCGATCTGGATTTGCGCGCCGTCACCGCGTTCGTGGTACTCGGTGATCAGCCGCTGGCTATCGGCGAGGATCACTTCGCCTTCCTGCACGGTCTGTTGTGGCGGCAGGCCACCGTCCTTTTCGCCGAGGCTCATGGAACCGCGGGTCAGCATGGCGCGCATGCCCAGTTCACGGACGCTTTCGACTTGCACGTCGATCGCGTTTTCCAGACCCTCCGGAAACAGGTAGTGGTGGTCGGCCGCGGTGGTGCAACCGGACAGCAGCAACTCGGCCAGCGCTACTTTGGTGGCGAGGGCGAGCTTTTCCGGGGTCAGGCGTGCCCAGACCGGGTACAGGGTTTTCAGCCAGGGGAACAGCGGCTGATTGACCACCGGTGCCCAGGCTCGGGTCAGGGTTTGATAGAAGTGGTGATGGGTGTTGATCAGCCCCGGCAGGATCACATGCTCGCGGGCATCGAACACTTCATTGCACGGTGCGGACGGTTGTTGGCCGGCGCCGAGTACTTCGACGATCAAGCCGTCTTGCAGCACCAGACCGCCACGGGCATCGAGACCGTTGGCCGTGAAAATGGCGAGGGGATTTTTTAACCAGGTACGGGTCGCAGGCATGTTGCCGGCTCCTCTGAAAGTAGGGTTCAGGGTTGCCAGCTCAGTGTTGCCCTGTCTGCTGATCCAGGTTCGCCGGGGAGGCGAGATGCGGAGTTTCGATCAAAATGCTGCCCGGGGCAAGCCCGGCCCGACCAGACGATGTGTAACCCCTGTAGGAGCGAGCTTGCTCGCGATGGAGTATCAGCTACATAGCTGTCGGCTGACACACCATCGCGAGCAAGCTCGCTCCTACAGTAAGGGTGGCGTTTACCAGGGAATGGTTTCGCCCCTGTAATTGATGAAGTGATGCCCACCCTTGCCGACATACGCATTCACCTGATCGACCAGGCCACGGGTACTGGTTTCCACGTCGATGTCCGCGCCTTCACCGCCCATGTCGGTTTTCACCCAGCCCGGGTGCAGCGACAGCACGGTGAGTTGGGTTTCGCCCAACTGGGTGACGAAGCTGTTGGTCATGGAATTCAGCGCAGCCTTGCTGGCCTTGTACAGTGCCAGTTCCGGCGCATCGGGCATGGTCACGCTGCCCAGTACCGAACTCATGAACGCCAGCACGCCGGTGTCCGGGCGGATTTGCTCGACAAAACGCTGGGCCAGGTTGATCGGCGCCACGGCGTTGGTGAAAAACAACTGACCGACTTCGGCCATCGTCGCGCCACCGTTCGGCGTCTGGACATCCGGCCCTTTGACCCCGGCATTGACAAACAACAGGTCAAACACTTCACCCTTCAGTTGTTGGCTCAGCGCGATCACCGCTTGCTGATCGTCCATGTCGAGCTTTTCGATCCGCACCTTGCCCAAGGCCTGCAAGGCTTCGGCTTTTTGCGGATTGCGCACGGTGGCGGTGACTTGCCAGCCATCGGCCAGCAGGGTTTTCACCAGCCCGAGGCCAAGCCCCCGGGAGGCGCCGATGATGAGTGCGGTTTTTGCCTTGGACATGATTGGCTTCCTTGAAGATTCAGAGTCGTGGATTCAATGGACACTGTTGCCCGAGCCGTTGTTGCAACTCATCGCGCAGCGCGCCGAGTTCGGCCATGCGGGCTTCGATCAGTTTGAGTTTGTCTTGCAGCAGTTGCGTGACGGCACGGTCGGGATCGGGTGACTGCCAGATTGCAGCGACGCTGTTGCCGATCTCGCCGAGGGTAAAGCCCAGCCGTTGAGCGGTCTTGATGTACTGCACCAGTTGCACCATGTCTGGCGGATAGTCGCGATAGCCATTGGCGCTGCGTTGCGCCGCGATCAACCCGCGCTGCTCGTAGAAGCGCAATGTGTCGCGGCTGACGGCGCTGGCCTGGGCTAATTCACCGATACGCATCATGACGTCTCGAAGGGCTTGACCCTGGAGCATACTCCAGGCTTTAGCCTTGTTGCTCCCAGAATTGATGGAGCAATGTCGATGTGGACTACAACGCAATATCGCCGGTTGGTGCAAGGCAGTGCCTGGTACGACCTGATCGTGACGGTCGCGTTTGTCACGCCGTGGAGTTTTGCGGCATTGCATGGGGTTTTGACGGGTGTGAGCCAGGCGTTGAGTTTGCCCGGTGAACTGCCGCCGTTCGAACCGGTGCACATGTTGATGGCGAATCTGTTGGGGTCGATTGTCTGCGTATGGGCGGTGCTGCGGATTCGTGATCCACAGCAAATTTATGGGCGGTATGACTCGGTCGCGAGATTTCTGTTTTCGGCATGGCAGGCTTATGCCCTTGCCCATGGCGCGAGTTCGCTGCTGGTGGTTTTTCTGATTTTTGAATTGGCGTGGGGCGTCGCTCAGGTGTTGCCTGTTCGGCAGCTATCGCGAGCAGGCTCACCTGCTGATCCCGCGAATTAGCCATTAAGTTTCTGCGCCACGGCACCACTTGAGGGCAAGGCCTTGGATCAGGCTCCGAATTTGCCCGCTGCGGTTTGGTTAAAAAGTGAGCAGTTGGCTGGAGGCCGTGCCGGATCTGGCGCCGCGAGGCCCATGAACGGGTTATCCACAGATTGCTCCACAGTATTTGTGCGCAAGCTCAAAGCACGGGAATAAGCACTGAGCAGCTTTCTTCTAAAGGCGATAAACCGTTGTAACTGTTTGTATTTGTTTGAATTTGATGTTCTTGATGGCTAATTGGACGAAAATTGAGCAAAGCCCGCAAAGCCGCATGACAGAAGGGTTGCAGCCGAATGTGCTCAGGTTATCCACAGCCGGGTGCACAGTAGATGTGGGCAAATATGGAATAAGTGGAAAAGCGGCGTGCCCCAAAAGATCGCAGTCTGTGCTGAGCCTTTTAACGCTGCAACAAAATGCGCCCGCGACTCAAATCGGCCAGTTGTGACTGCAAGGTATCGATCTGTGCATCGCCCACGGCCAACTGCAACTCGACACCATTGGCGGTGAAGGTTTCATCCACAACCAATCCCCCCGCCTGTTCCACCCGAAGCTTGACTAAGGCCAACTCGGCAAACCCGCAAGCGCAACGCAGCGGTACCCGGCTGATCAGCTCAATCTTTGGCGCCGCTTGCAGGCATTTGTTCGCACCACCGCCATAAGCCCGGGCGAGCCCCCCGGTGCCCAGTTGGATGCCGCCATACCAGCGAATCACCAGCACCGCGACCTGATCGCAATCCTGAGCCTCTATCGCCGCCAGAATCGGCCGGCCAGCCGTACCGCCGGGCTCGCCATCATCGGTGCTGCGATACTGATCGCCGAGCTTCCACGCCCAGCAGTTGTGCGAGGCATTCAAGTCACTGTGCTGTTCAATAAATGCCTGGGCTTCGGCCGGACTGGAGATTGGCGCGGCGAAGGTAATGAAGCGGCTCTTGCGAATCTCTTCGCGGTATTCGCAAAAAACGCTGAGGGTAAAAGGCATACGTACCTGAAATGGCTACTTAAATGGCGGGTTTCAGGCCGCAGCCCTTGAGAATGATGCGGATCAGATTGTCCCCGGCGTCTTCCATGTCCTGCTTGGTCAACTTGGTACGCCCGGTGACGCGGCAGATCTGCGTGGCGAAGTCGGCGTAATGCTGGGTGCTGCCCCACAACAGGAAAATCAGGTGTACCGGATCGACCGGGTCCATTTTGCCAGCGTCGATCCAGGCCTGGAACACGCCTGCACGGCCCTGGAACCAGGCGCGATAATCCTGGTTGAAGTACTCGGTCAGGCATTCACCGCCGCTGATGACTTCCATGGCGAAAATCCGCGAGGCTTGCGGCTGGCGTCGGGAGAACTCCATTTTGGCGCGGATGTAACGGGTCAAGGCCTCGGTCGGATCATCCTCGGCCGTGAGGGTGTTGAAGGTGCTGTCCCACAACTCGATGATGTTGCTCAGCACCGCCACGTACAAACCGAGTTTGTTGGTGAAGTAATAATGCAGGTTTGCTTTGGGCAGCCCGGCGTTCTGGGCGATGGTGTTCATGCTCGTGCCTTTGTACCCGTGACGGGCGAACTCGTCTTCGGCGGCTTTGATGATGGTCTCTTCGTTTTTCTGACGAATGCGGCTGACGGGTTTTCCGCCGTGGGCTGGGACTTCAAAGGTCATAAGCAATTCCGAACTGGTGGGTGGGACGGCCAGTGCGTTGATAACGTACCCACCGGCTTCAGACAAGTCCTCACACAATAAAACCCTACACCGCAATCTACTGTGGGAGCGGGCTTGCTCGCGAAGACGGTGTGTCAGCTATGCAGATATAGACTGACACGGCCTCTTCGCGAGCAAGCCCGCTCCCACAGGTTTCTGTAATCCAACATTTCAACGCGTCGCCGCGAGACTCTCGAGAAAACTCTCCAGCACCAGATGCGGGCGACGTCCCTTGCGTGTGACCGACGCCAGGCTCAGGTCATAGAAGCGCGTTTTGGCTTTCAATGCTCGCAACCGGCCTTGCTGCACCCAAAGACTTGCGTAGTGATCCGGCAGGTAACCGATATAGCGTCCGGTCAGGATCAGGAAGGCCATGCCTTCGCGGTCCGAGGCACTGGCGGTGCAATTGAGCGCTTGATAGTGGGCCTGGATCTCCGCTGGCAAACGGAAGGTGGGCGCGATGGCGTCCTGACTGTTCAGGCGTTTGTCGTCCAGTTGTTTGTCGTCGACATAAAACAGTGGATGGCCGACCGCGCAGTACAACAGCGAACGTTCGCTATACAGCGGTTGATACTCCAGCCCCGACAGTGCGCTGGCCTGCGGCACCACGCCGACGTGCAGACGACCGTCGAGCACGCCTTGTTCGACTTCATTGGGCGCGATCATGCGGATCTGGATCTGAACATCCGGGCCGCGCTCTTTCAATTGAGCGAGGGCATGGGTGATGCGCATGTGGGGCAGGGTGACCAGGTTGTCCGTCAATCCAATGATCAATTCGCCGCGCAAGTGCTGGTGCAGGCCGTTGACCTCGGTACGGAAGCTTTCCAGTGCACTTAACAGTTGTAACGCCGATTGATAGACCTCGCGGCCTTCTTCGGTCAGGGAAAACCCGGCACGTCCGCGTTGGCACAGACGCAAACCGAGGCGTTGCTCCAGATCGCTCATCTGCTGGCTGATCGCCGAGCGACCGATGCCCAGAACGGTTTCCGCCGCGGAGAAGCCGCCGCATTCCACCACGCTGCGAAAGATCCTCAGCAGGCGAATATCAAAGTCGCTGACCTGGGCCAGTGGATCGGGACGGCGAGTGCTCATGCTTGTTACTCAAAAGTTTAGTAGTTGGCTGACTGAACATTAGAAGAGTTGCATTTCACCGACTTTATCCCCGTGGCAATTTAGCTGCAACAACGGTCTTCAATCCCTACGCCGCTTATTGCCTTGCGAGGTTTCGCCCATGAACTTGCCTGAAAACGCCCCGACTTCCCTGGCCAGCCAGCTCAAGCTCGATGCTCACTGGATGCCTTACACCGCCAACCGTAACTTCCAGCGCGACCCACGTCTGATCGTTGGCGCCGAAGGCAGCTGGTTGATCGATGACAAGGGCCGCAAGGTTTATGACTCGCTGTCCGGTCTGTGGACCTGTGGCGCCGGGCACACCCGCAAGGAAATCCAGGAAGCGGTCGCCAAGCAACTGGGCACCCTCGATTACTCGCCAGGCTTCCAGTACGGCCATCCGCTGTCGTTCCAACTGGCTGAGAAGATCACCGACCTGACGCCGGGCAACCTGAACCACGTGTTCTTCACCGACTCGGGCTCCGAGTGTGCCGACACTGCCGTGAAGATGGTTCGTGCCTACTGGCGCCTGAAAGGCCAGGCGACCAAGACCAAAATGATCGGCCGTGCCCGTGGCTACCACGGTGTGAACATCGCCGGCACCAGCCTCGGTGGTGTGAACGGCAACCGCAAACTGTTCGGTCAGGCGATGATGGACGTCGACCACCTGCCGCACACTTTGCTGGCGAGCAATGCTTACTCCCGTGGCATGCCGGAGCAGGGGGGCATCGCCCTGGCTGACGAACTGCTGAAGCTGATCGAACTGCACGATGCGTCGAACATCGCGGCGGTATTCGTCGAGCCATTGGCCGGTTCCGCTGGCGTGCTGGTTCCACCACAGGGTTACCTCAAGCGTCTGCGAGAAATCTGCGATCAACACAACATCCTGCTGGTGTTCGACGAAGTGATCACTGGTTTCGGCCGCACCGGCACCATGTTCGGCGCCACCACCTTCGGCGTGACCCCGGACTTGATGTGCATCGCCAAGCAGGTCACCAACGGCGCGATCCCGATGGGCGCGGTGATTGCCAGCTCCGAGATCTACCAGACCTTCATGAATCAGCCGACGCCTGAGTACGCGGTTGAATTCCCGCATGGCTACACCTATTCCGCACACCCGGTGGCTTGCGCCGCGGGCCTGGCAGCACTCGACCTGCTGCAAAAGGAAAACCTGGTACAGAGCGTGGCTGAAGTCGCCCCGCATTTCGAAAATGCGCTGCACGGCCTGAAAGGCACCAAGAACATTATCGACATCCGCAACTTCGGCCTGGCCGGTGCGATCCAGATCGCTCCGCGTGACGGCGACGCCATCGTGCGCCCGTTCGAAGCCGGCATGGCGCTGTGGAAAGCCGGGTTCTACGTCCGCTTCGGCGGCGACACCCTGCAGTTCGGCCCAACGTTCAACAGCAAGCCGCAGGACCTGGATCGCCTGTTCGACGCGGTCGGCGAAGTGCTGAGCAAGATCGACTGATTTGACAACACACCTGTAGGAGCGAGCTTGCTCGCGATGGACATTAACGATGATGTGGGCTGCCTGGATGAACGCGGTGCCCTCACCATCTTCGCGAGCAAGCTCGCTCCTACACAAAGCATCTATATATAGCAGGCGTCATTTCGTGGGCGCCTGTGGACAACTTTTCAGGAGCTTCCATGAGCGTTATTCCGCATTTGATCAATGGCGAACTGGTGACCGAGAACGGTCGCGCGGTCGATGTGTTCAACCCGTCTACTGGCCAGGCTATTCACAAGTTGCCGCTGGCGACCCGCGAAACTATCCAGAGCGCCATCGACGCGGCCAAGGCTGCATTCCCGGCCTGGCGCAACACGCCGCCGGCCAAGCGAGCCCAAGTGATGTTCCGCTTCAAGCAACTGCTGGAGCAGAACGAAGCGCGCATCGCCCAACTGATCAGTGAAGAGCACGGCAAGACCCTGGAAGATGCTGCCGGTGAACTGAAGCGCGGCATCGAGAACGTCGAGTTTGCCTGCGCGGCTCCGGAAATCCTCAAGGGTGAATACAGCCGTAACGTCGGCCCGAACATCGATGCCTGGTCTGACTTCCAGCCGCTGGGCGTAGTGGCCGGTATCACACCGTTCAACTTCCCGGCCATGGTGCCGCTGTGGATGTACCCGCTCGCAATCGTCTGCGGCAACTGCTTCATCCTCAAGCCATCCGAGCGTGATCCGAGCTCGACACTGCTGATCGCGCAACTGCTGCTCGAAGCCGGTCTGCCGAAAGGCGTGCTGAGTGTGGTGCACGGTGACAAGACTGCAGTGGATGCGCTGATCGAAGCGCCGGAAGTCAAAGCGCTGAGCTTCGTCGGTTCGACGCCGATTGCTGAATACATCTATTCCGAAGGCACCAAGCGCGGCAAGCGCGTTCAGGCCCTGGGCGGTGCGAAGAACCACGCCGTGCTGATGCCGGATGCAGACCTGGACAATGCTGTCAGCGCACTGATGGGTGCAGCATACGGTTCCTGCGGCGAGCGTTGCATGGCGATCTCGGTAGCTGTGTGCGTGGGCGATCAGGTGGCCGATGCCCTGGTGGCCAAACTGGTTCCGCAAATCAAGGCACTGAAAATCGGTGCCGGTACCAATTGCGGTCTGGACATGGGCCCACTGGTGACTGGCCAGGCTCGTGACAAGGTCAGCGGTTATGTAGAAGACGGCGTAGCCGCTGGCGCGACACTGGTCGTGGACGGTCGTGGCCTGACTGTGGCGGGGCACGAGGAAGGCTTCTTCCTGGGTGGTTGCCTGTTCGACAACGTCACGCCAGAGATGCGTATCTATAAAGAAGAGATCTTCGGGCCGGTGCTGTGCGTTGTTCGGGTCAACAGCCTGGAGGAAGCCATGCAACTGATCAACGATCACGAATATGGCAACGGCACCTGCATCTTCACCCGTGACGGGGAAGCGGCACGGTTGTTCTGCGACGAGATTGAAGTCGGCATGGTCGGCGTTAACGTACCGCTGCCGGTGCCGGTGGCTTATCACAGCTTCGGTGGCTGGAAGCGTTCGCTGTTCGGCGATTTGCATGCTTATGGCCCGGATGGCGTGCGTTTCTACACCCGCCGCAAAGCTATCACCCAGCGCTGGCCGCAGCGTGCGAGCCATGAAGCTTCGCAGTTCGCCTTCCCTAGCTTGTAAGTAGATGGGCGTAGAAGGCCGACCCATTGGGTCGGCCTTTTTGTTTTCGGGGGCTTTTTGACCTATATGACAGTTTTGTGAAAATAGGTGTTGACGGCAGATTCTGGAGGCCTATAATTCGCCCCACTTCCGGCGCAGTCGAAACGGAAAACTCCTTGATAAACAAAGAGTTACGCAGTTTTCGAC
>NZ_JBWKXF010000032.1:0-69889 GCF_059422645.1 Pseudomonas sp. GW821-FHT01C01
CGAAAGCGGTGTGTCATCCACATCAATGTCGACTGACACACCGCTTTCGCGAGCAAGCCCGCTCCCACAGTGCCTATTCCATCGTGGTCTTGACCATCGCCAGCTCCGGGTGGCTGACCAGTTTGTCGATGTGCAAATCCGGGTCGTCAAACCAGACTTCGGTCAACACCCGGTAATGCTCCATGTCACGGCAACGCATGCGCAGGCTGTAGTCGAACGCGCCGCTGATCAGACGACATTCCAGCACCTGCGGGCAGGCGCGAACCTTGGCCTCGAAGGCCTTTTGCGCTGCGCGTCCGCTCTGGTTCGACAACGCCACCAGCACTAGCAATGACAAGCCCGGCGTCAGTTTCTTCTCATCGAGAATCGCGCCATAGCCGCGGATGACCCCGAGCTGTTCCAGCTTGCGTACCCGTTCCAGACAAGGCCTGGGGGTCAGGTGCACGCGCTCGGAAAGCTTTTGATAAGTGATACGCCCTTCGTGGCGCAACACTTCAATGATTGCCTGATCGATACGATCAAGCACGATCGACAGATCGCGGATATCCGCCATGTACGCCTTGCCTCACTTCAAACGACCCGATAGAAATTGCTGCAAACGTTCACTGTTCGGCCGGTCGAGTATCGTAGCATCACCCTGCTCCTCGACCCGGCCCTGATGCAAGAACAACACCTGACTGGAGACCTGCCGGGCAAAGCCCATTTCGTGGGTCACCATCAACATGGTCCGGCCTTCTTCGGCCAGCGCCTGAATCACTTTCAGGACTTCCCCCACCAGTTCCGGGTCGAGCGCCGAGGTGGGCTCGTCGAACAACAGGATTTCGGGTTCCACCGCCAGGGCACGGGCAATCGCCACCCGCTGTTGCTGCCCGCCCGACAGAAATGCCGGGTATTGATCAGCCACCCGTTGCGGCAAACCGACCTTGTCCAGATACGCCCGTGCGCTCTCTTCGGCGGCCTTGCGACTCATGCCCAGGACTCGACACGGCGCCAGCACAATGTTCTCCAGCACGGTCAGGTGACTCCACAGGTTGAAGTGCTGGAACACCATCGCCAGTCGCGTGCGCAAACGCTGCAACTGCTTCGGGTTGGCAACCCGCATGCCGCCAACGCCCTGACGGGTGAGGACGCGCTCGCCGTCCAATGCAATAGCGCCTTCGTCCGCCCGCTCCAGAAAATTGATGCAGCGCAGCATGGTGCTTTTACCCGAACCGCTGGCGCCGATCATGCTCACCACGTCCCCTGCCCGCGCATTCAACGAGACGCCCTTGAGCACTTCATTGTCACCAAAACGTTTATACAGATTTTCAACCGTGAGTTTGTACATGCGAATACTCCTGGAGCGGCACACTTATCGCCACCGCTCTGGATAAAGAATGGAAGTCAGTGGGCCGGGCCCAGAAAGCTCAGCCAGCGTTTCTCAGCCAGACGGAACGCACCGACCAGCCCGAACGACAGCACGAGGTACAGCAGACCGGCAATGCCAAATGCCTGGAACGTCATGAAGGTCGCCGCATTGGCGTCTCGGGCAATTTTCAGGATGTCCGGAATCGTTGCGGTAAAGGCCACCGATGTCGCGTGCAACATCAGAATCACTTCGTTGCTGTAGTACGGCAGCGCGCGGCGCAGCGCCGATGGCAGGATCAGTTGCAGATACAGGCGCCAGCCACTGAGGCCATAGGCATGTGCCGCTTCGATTTCACCGTAGGGAATGCTGCGGATCGCTCCGGCGAAGATTTCCACGGTGTAGGCGCAGGTGTTGAGGGTGAACGCCAGCAAGGTGCAATTCATGGCGTCGCGGAAAAACGCTTCGAGCAATGGCTGCGAACGGACCACGGCGATGCCGTAGATCCCGCTGTAACAAATCAGCAACTGGATATATAACGGCGTGCCGCGAAAGATGTAGGTAAACAGCTGAACCGGCCAACGCAAAACACCCCAGCGCGAGACGCGCAAGATCGCCAGGGGCAACGACAGGAAAAACCCCATGGCAATACTCGCCACCAGCAACCACAGGGTCATCGCCAACCCGGTGAGGCTTTCACCGTCGCTGAACAGAAAGGGTTTCCAGTATTCGGCAATCAATTCGATCATCGCGCCATCCCCCGTACACCCTGGTTGTAGCGCCGTTCCAGCACGCGCAATACGTAGTTCGAAGCGCTGGTGATCAGCAGGTAAAGCGCGGCGGCCAACAGCAGGAAATCAAGCATGTTGAACGTACTTTTGCCGGCCTCCTGCGCGACCTTGACCAGGTCCGACAAACCGATGATCGATACCAGCGCCGTGGCCTTGAGCAGCACCAGCCAGTTGTTGCCAAGGCTCGGCAAGGCGAAACGCATCATTTGCGGGAACACCACGAAACGAAAGCGCTGCCAGCGGTTCAGGCCAAAGCACGCCGCGGCTTCCTGTTGCCCACGCGGCACACTCAGAATCGCCCCGCGAAAGGTCTCGGTGAAATACGCCCCGTAGATAAAACCGAGGGTGACGATGCCGGCCACAAACGGGTCGATTTCCATGTAGGGCCAGCCCATGGCCTCGGTCAGGGCGCTGAGCCAGCCTTGCAGGCTGTAGAAAATCAGCAACATCAGCACCAGGTCGGGCACGCCACGGATCAGCGTCGTGTAAAAGGTTGCCGGTAGATTCAGCAATTTCAGCGGCGACAGTTTGGCCGCCGCGCCGAGCAGCCCCAGCGCCATGCTCACCAGCAGCGCAAGCGCCGACAGCTTGAGGGTGACCCAGGTGCCATGCAGCAACAATGGGCCATAGCCTTGCAGGGCCGAAAGATCGACCCCGATCAGATTCAGGAAGGAGTTCACGCCAGTCACCTGTCTTGAGGCGCCCCGGTCGCGGCAATACATCGACCGGGGCGCGAGGATCAGTTGTTGTAGAGGTCCAGATCGCCGAAGTGTTTCTGCTGGATCTGCGCGTAGATGCCCTTGTCGTGCAGGGCCTTGATGGCGGCATTGAGCATGCCTTTGAGTTCTTCGTTGTCCTTGCGCACACCAATGGCGATTTCTGACGGCACCAACGGGTCACTGATGCCTTCGCTGTTTTGGAACTCAGCCCCTTGTGGCGAGGTCAGGAAGCTCATCTGTGCTTGCAGCTTGTCCTGGATCGACGCATCGAGACGGCCAAAAACCAGGTCGGCATAGACCTGATCCTGATTCTGATAGGCCCGCAGTTTCACTCCGCCCGGCCCCAGTTTGGCCTTGGCGTAGGTTTCCTGAATCGTGCCCTGCATGTAACCGATGGTTTTTCCGCGCAGCGATTCGGCGGTAGGCAGCAGTCCGGAGTCTTTGCGGGTGACGATGGCGGTCGGTCCGGCGTACAGGCGATCGGTAAAGTCGATCTGTTTTTTGCGCGCATCGGTAACGGTCATCGAAGATTCGATGGCATCGAACTTACCGGCCTTGAGTCCCGGAATCAGCCCGTCGAAGTCATTGCTGACCCACACACAGGTCAACTTCAACTCGGCACATATCGCATTGCCCAGATCCACGCCAAAGCCCTGAACCCCGCCATCGGCCGTGGTGGATTCAAAGGGTGGGTAACTTGGGTTGACGCCAAATCGCAGCTCCTTCCATTCCTTGGCACTGGCGCCCGTGGTGCAGCACAGCAACGCGAGTGCCGGCAAAGTCAGCCATTTGATGTTCATCTTCTTGAGTCCCGGATTATTAGGATTTATCGCGATCCGGCGCCTGCGTCGGACCACACTTTTTGACAGGGGCAGAGAGTCGATGCGGTCTTCACCGCAGCCGTTTTTGTTGTTGTTTTCGACTGGAAGCAGCCAATCGTCGGAGTTGCACTCCATCTCAAGCGGCGAACAGCAAGTGCTTGAAACGGACCGCCAGAATGCCAATTGCCGGGAGGGTGCTGGTGTCGTATCCCTACGTTCAAACAGCGTGCCTGTGCTGAACGTAGGGCTTTCACAGCCGATTCTGTCGTCTGTTCCAAGTCACTGTTTCTGCACTTAAAGGGAGCGGTACAGGAAATGTGATTGTCTTTGTGGCCTTCTTCATCTGCATGACGATGCTTCGTGAAGCTCATCGAGTTCTAGCCGTGCAAGTGAGTTGCGAGTGGTAACTGTCACCTGGCCGATTCGGCTGTGCGTGATCTGTTTTTCGACTTCTCTCGCTGTATCCAGCGTCAGTATTGGCCGAAATCTTCTCTGCATAGCCTCGACAATAGGTCCGTTGCAAATACATGGACCGCCTCCTGAGTCTCAGCCGCCAAAGCGCAAGGTAGTCCAGGCCGGCACACCCAAAAATGCCCAAAGGAACCCAATATGACCCGTTACATTGACGTCAATGATCTGAGCCGTCTCGTCCTGGAAAAAGGCTTGCCTCGTTGCCTGATCGAAATGGCCGAGTACATCCGTCAAGACTACGTACGCTGGCCGGATTTCGAAAAATGCGCGCGCCTGGCAAACCACTCACCCGAGGGCGTCATCGAGCTGATGCCTGTGTCTGATGCAGCGCTCTACGCCTTCAAGTATGTCAACGGACATCCGAAGAACACCCAAAATGGCATGCTGACGGTCATGGCGTTTGGTGCACTGGGAGACGTCGATACCGGCAAGCCGGTTTTACTGAGTGAAATGACGCTGACTACCGCCATTCGCACGGCTGCCACTTCTGCGCTCGCGGCCCGCTACCTCGCCCGACCGGACAGTCGCCGAATGGCACTCATCGGCAACGGTTCACAGAGCGAATTCCAGGCCCTGGCATTTCATACATTGCTGGGCATTACTGAAATCAGCCTCTACGACATTGATCCTGCCGCGACGACGAAGCTGGTAGCCAACCTGCGGGCCTACCCCGCCATACAGGTGACTGTCGCCAAAACCGTCGCAGAAGCCGTACGTGGTGCCGATATCGTGACCACAGTCACGGCCGACAAGGCCTACGCAACGATTTTAACGCCTGAGATGATCGAGCCTGGGATGCACCTCAACGCAGTGGGCGGCGACTGTCCCGGCAAGACCGAGCTGCACCGGGACATCGTGGAACGTGCGCGGGTCATGGTTGAGTACGAACCGCAAAGTCGCATTGAAGGCGAAATACAGCAAATGCCCGTCGACTCTCCGGTTATCGAGTTCTGGAAAGTCATCACTGGTCAGACCCCTGGTCGCCAGCATGCCGAGGAAGTCACCTTGTTCGACTCGGTCGGCTTCGCCATCGAGGACTACTCCGCCTTGCGCTATGTGCTGGATGTTGCAAGAACACTCAACATTGGCAGCGATATCCAACTGGTGCCAGAGCTGCAAGATCCCAAGAACCTGTTCTCGCTGCTACAGCCTTCAGCAACCGACGAGGCAAGGCTTCGGGCTTAATTTCACTCGACACTTCAAAGCGTTCACCTGGCGGCCTCTTCGGCTACCAGGCGGAACCCTGAACACTTGATCTGAAGCGCCCACTACAATTTACGCAGGGACATGGGCGCGGTGCCTTATCACGCTACTGATCCGGCTGCAGATTCGCTACTATGGTTGCCCGCCTTCCTTGTCTGCGGATTTCTTCATTCTGGAGCCCGAATGCCTAGTCAAAAGGACATCGCCGCCGACAGCGGCGCACCGATGATTCCTGAACAGCGCCGTGAATTGATGCTGCGACAGTTGCGCAAACATCAGGTGCTGAGCGTTCATCAATTGATGGAAATGTTCGACTGTTCGCACATGACCATACGCCGCGACATCGCGTTGCTGGAGCAGGAGGGTCGTGCGTACTCGGTAACGGGTGGGGTGCGGATCGCCAGTCAGCTGCACAGTGAGCCCAGCCATCAGCTCAAGGCAGTGGTCGAGTTGCCGCAGAAGCAGGCCATGGCCAGGCTCGCCGCCCGGCTTTTGCATGCCGACATGACGATTTACCTGGATGCGGGAACCAGCACGCTGGAAATCGTCCCCTACATCAAGGCGCTGTCCGGCATGACCGTGGTGACTAACGATTTCGGTATTGTCCAGGCACTGATTGAAGCCCCCCATGTCACGGTGATTCACACCGGCGGGCAGCTGGATCACTCCAATCAATCGTGTGTGGGCGGCCTGGCGGTGGCCACCTTGCGTCAGGTCGTCACCGATGTCGCATTCATATCGACCAGTTCATGGGATTTGCGTCGCGGCCTCACCACGCCTTCGGCGCTGAAGGTGGAGGTCAAGCAAGCCGCCATGCAGTCGGCTTCGCAAGTGGTGCTGGTGGCCAGCAGTTCGAAGTACGGCACGTTCAGCATGTACCGGATCGCCGGGCTCGAGCAATTCGACATCATCCTCAGCGACGACGCGTTGACCCCTGCCGCAGCCGATGGCATCCGCAAGCAGGGTGTCGAATTGTTACTGCCGTCTGACAATACCCCGGGCGCCTGACATAATTTGTAGGAGCGAGCTTGCTCGCGATGGACGTTAACGATACCGCGTGTTTGCTGAATAAACACGTCGCCCTCAGCTCCATCGCGAGCAAGCTCGCTCCTACAGGTTTCTTAACGCGCTTTCCAGTCCCGCAGCCACTGCAAGCCGGCAGACGTGTTACCTCGTGGCCGGTATTCACACCCTACCCAGCCGTCATATCCCAACTGGTCGATCAGCTCGAACAGATAGGGATAGTTGATTTCTCCCAGGTCGGGTTCATGTCGGTCTGGCACACCAGCGATCTGGATATGGCCAATTCCGTCGAAGTCCCGACGCAGTTTGGTGGCCAGGTCGCCCTCGACGATTTGGCAGTGATAACAGTCGAACTGAACCTTCAGGTTACTGGCGCCTACTTCCTTGCAGATGGCCTGGGCCTGATCCTGCCGGTTGAGGAAAAAGCCCGGCATGTCCCGCGTATTGATCGGTTCCAGCAGCACCGTGACACCGACTTTGGCCGCCTGGGCGGTGGCGTAGGCGAGGTTCTCCAGGTACACGCCGTGATGCCGTGGGCGGTCGCTTTCCGACGGCAACAGCCCGGCCATCACATGGATGCGTGAGTTGCCCAGCACGCTGGCGTATTCCAGGGCACGCTCAAAACCGCTGCGAAATTCACTCTCCCGACCGGGTAACGACACCGTGCCCCGCTCGCCCTTCGCCCAATCACCGGGCGGCGCGTTGAACAGTGCCTGCACCAGACCGTTGTCGCTCAAGCGTTGCTTGAGCTCTTCAGCGCGGTAGTCGTAGGGGAACAGATACTCCACCGCTTCGAAACCGTCGGCAGCCGCGGCCGCAAAGCGATCCAGAAACTCATGTTCCGGGTAAAGCATGCTGAGGTTGGCAGCAAAACGAGGCATGGTAGCTCCTGAGATAATGGGTTAGACAAAGGGCCAGATCAGCAGGGTAATACAGAAACCCAGGGTGCCGAGCAAAGTGGTCAGCACCGTCCAGGTGCGCAAGCCGTCAGCCACGTTCAGTCCGGACAGCTTGGTGAAGATCCAGTAACCGGCATCATTGATATGGGACATGGCCAACCCGCCACCGCCCATGGCCAGGCACAGCAGGGCCATGTGGTTCGGGGTGAGACTGAGGGTCGCAATCAGCGGGCTGATGATGCCGGCAGTGGTCACCAGTGCCACAGTGGTCGAGCCCTGCACCGCGCGCAACAGCATGGTCAGCAGAAAGCCCAGGGCCAGCACCGGCAGACCGGTTGTGCGCAGCATATCGGAGACCACGGCGCCGATTCCGGTGTCCACCAGCACCTTGCCGAACACACCGCCGGCACCGGCAATCAGGATCACCATGGCCACACCGGGCAAGGCCGAACCGATCACGTCAGACACCTGAGTGCGGCTCCAGCCCCGACGCGAACCCAACAGCCAGGCACACAGCAAGGTGTCGATCAGCAGCGCCACCAGCGGCGCGCCGAGCACGGTCATGACGCCGCGCAGGGTCGAATCGGCTGGCAGCAACGAGGTAGACAGAGTCCCCAGCAGAATCAGAATGATGGGCAACACGATCAGGCTGACGATCAGACCAAAACCCGGCGCGGGTGCCGGCGGCAATTTCGAAACGATGCTGCTGGTGGACTCTTCCAGGCCCATGTGCGACACGGCCACTGCCGCTCGCCCGGTGCTCGTGTCGTTGCCATTGGACCAGGCGGCCAGATCCTCGTTGGTGACATGCGGGCCATAGACCTCGGCACGAATATCGTCGGTCATCGGGTACGTACGACGGGTCATGCGCCCGGCCACGCGGTAGCCGACATAGCAAAGCAGCGCGGTGATCGGCAAACCGAACATCAGCACGCGGCCCAGGTCCGCGCCCAATTGGCTGGCAGCGGCCACTGCGCCCGGGTGCGGCGGCAGAAAGGCGTGTACGGTCAACAAAGCCGCGCACATCGGCAACGCGAACACCAACAGCGGCTTACGCGCACTGCGGGCAACACCATAGGCCAGCGGCATCAGGATGATCACGCCGACCTCGAAGAACACCGGCACCCCGACCATGAAGCCGGCAATCGTCAACGCCAGGGGCGTACGCCGATTGCCGAAACGGGTAATCAGGGTCTTGGCCAGCGCCTCGGCACCGCCGGAGAGTTCGATGATCCGCCCGATCATCGCCCCCAAGGCAATGATGATCGCGATATGGCCCAAGGTCTTGCCCATGCCGCCTTCGATGGTAGCGACCAGATCGGCCGGCTTCACGCCGGCTACCAGCGCCACCAGAATGCTCACCAGCATCAAGGCCACGAAGGGCTGGAATTTGTACTTGAGCACCAGGAACAACAACAGCGCGATGCCCACCCCGGCGGTCATCATCAGGATTAACGGGCTCATTGCAGAACCCCTCCACGCCGGATAACTGAAACGGTACTGCCACTGGTTCTGAATATGCCGCAGTGAAGGTGAGTCATGCTTGGATTTCCTGTTGTTATTGTTTTTTCAGGCAAGCCGGGACCGTCGAAAGTCGCTGGGCGGCTCCCGGGCAGGGCCTGCGTTATCGATCTGTGGTGTTAAGGCAGCGCGTTACCAGTGCGCACCAAAGGTGTCTCGCAATTCGTCCAGCGCCGCCTGATCGAGCGGTTCAGGCTTGGGATTGCTCATCAGCCAGAGCTGTGCGGTTTCCTCGAGCTCCTCCAGGGCGTAGCTGGCCCTGGATACCGAACTCTCCCAGACCACCGGGCCCAGCCGTTCGAGCATCACGCCGCGAACACTGTTGGCCAGCCGGGCGACTTGCTCGGCAACCTTTGGCGAACCGGGTCGCTGGTAGCCGATCAACGGGATATGCCCGACTTTCATGACCTGATACGGCGTCAGCGGCGGCAGGATGTCGTCTGCCTGCCAGACACCGGCCAGCGTCAACGCCACCAGATGGGTGGAGTGGGTATGCACCACGCCGCCGACATTCGGATTACGGTCGTAGACCTGACGATGCAACGCCAGGGTCTTTGACGGTTTGTCACCGGACACCCATTCGCCAGCCAGATTGACCTTGGCGATGGTCGCCGGATCGAGGCGCCCGAGGCAGACATCCGTGGGCGTGATCAACCAGCCGTCGTCCAGGCGCGCGCTGATATTGCCGGCGCTGCCGACGGTGTATCGGCGCTGGTAAAGGCTGTGGCCAACCTCACAGATTTCTTCGCGCAAGGCGTTCTCGTTACTCATTGCACATCTCCGGCCTGGGCGAGTTGGTTCAAGGCTTTGCTGAAGAAATCCCGGCCACCGAAGTTGCCCGATTTGAGTGCCAGCGCCAAAGGTTCGTCAGTGCTGCTGACGGTCGCCGGCACACCCGGATCGATCTGCGCGCCAATCTGCAACAGCTGTACACCCAGCGCCTGAACCACCGCGCCCGAAGTTTCGCCACCGGCGATCACGAAGCGGCGTACACCGTTCTGGCGCAGACCTTGGGCAATTTCGCCAAAGGCGTTTTCCACCAGGCTACCGGCCTGCTCGACGCCCAGTTGCTGTTGCACCAACTTGACCTCTTCCGGTGAGCTGGTGGCGTAGATCAATACGGTTTGTTGGTTGTCGCGGGCAAAGGCCAAGGCTTGCGCCACCACCGGTTCACCCGCCGCCAAGGCCAACGGATCGATCCGCAAGGCTGGTCGGCCAGCTTCGAGCCAGGCGGCCACTTGTCCATTGGTGGCGATCGAAGCACTGCCGGCCAACACCACTTCCCCGCCGGACACGGCCGGAAGTTTCGATGCATCGAGGTCGCGCAGCTTGCCGGCGCGACGGAAATTTTCCGGTAGGCCCAAGGCCAGCCCCGAACCACCGGTCAACAGCGGCAGATCGGCGCAGGCGGTGCCAAGGGTGTACAGGTCGCTGTCCGACAGGGCATCCGCGATGGCCATGCCGACACCTTGCGCCCGCAATTCAGCGATTCGCGCCCGCACCTGCTCAGCGCCACGGGCAATCGTGTCGTAGCGCAACAGGCCGACATTCAGGCGGGTCTGCGATTGCAGGACCCGAACCAGATTGGCATCGGTCATCGGCGTCAACGGGTGATGCTGCATGCCCGACTCGCTGAGCAGTTGATCCTGCACGAACAAGTGGCCGCGAAAGATCGTTCGGCCATTTTCCGGGAACGCCGGGCACGCAAGGGTAAAGTCGCTGCCCAGTGCCGCCAGCAGCGCTTCGCTGACCTGGCCGATATTGCCGGCCGCGGTGGAATCGAACGTCGAGCAATACTTGAAGAAGATTTGCTCGCAACCTTGTTCACGCAACCAGGCCAGCGCGGCGAGGGACTGTTCGACCGCTTCGGCGACCGGCGTGGTACGCGACTTCAAGGCAATGACGATCGCATCGGCATCAAGCCCGGCGGCCACTTCCGTGCTCGGGATGCCGATGCTTTGCACGGTGCGCATACCGCCGCGCACCAGCATGTTGGCAAGGTCCGTGGCGCCGGTGAAATCGTCGGCAATGCAGCCCAGCAGCGGGCGTGCGGTGGAGGTAGTCATGGGGTGTTCCTCAAACAGGCTCAGGCTTGGCAGTCGGCAATTCGATGCCCGGGAAAATCTTGATCACCGCCGAGTCGTCCTCGCGGCCGAAGCCGGCACTGGACGCCTGCATGAACATCTGGTGAGCGGTGGCCGACAGCGGCAGCGGGAATTTGCTGGCCCGGGCGGTATCCAGCACCAGGCCCAGGTCCTTGACGAAAATATCCACTGCGGACAACGGCGTGTAATCCGCCTTGAGAATGTGCGGTACGCGGTTTTCGAACATCCAGGAATTACCGGCGCTATGGGTGATCACCTCATACAACGCATCGGCATCGACGCCTTCACGCAGGCCCAGCGCCATGGCTTCGGCGGAGGCGGCAATATGTACCCCGGCGAGGAGCTGGTTGATGATCTTGACCTTCGAACCCAGGCCATGGACGTCACCCAGGCGATAGACCTTGCCGGCCATGCCAGCCAGGATCGACTCGGCCTTGGCATAAGCGTCGGCCGGGCCCGAGGTCATCATAGTCATCTCGCCTGCGGCAGCCTTGGCGGCGCCACCGGAAATCGGTGCGTCCAGATACAGCAGGCCCAGCGCGGCCAGGCGCTGGCCCAGGTCCACGGCGTAAGTCGGGGCGACTGTGGCGCAGCCGATCACCAGACCGCCCGGCCGCAGAGAGGCCACGGCGCCGCCCTCACCAAACAATACGGTCTCGGTCTGTTCGGCATTGACCACCACGGTGATGATCACATCACACTCGGCGGCCATATGCGACGGTGACGGGCAAGCCACACCGCCCTCCCCGGCGAACTGTTCTGTCACGGCAGAACGCACATCACAGGCATGCACATTAAAACCGCTGCGCAACAACGAGCGAGCAATGCCCAGCCCCATCGCGCCCAGACCGACTACACCGACATTCTTGTTATTCATGGGGTACTCCAGAGGAAAGCAGCGACGGCTTCCACGCCTGCAAGGCGCAGACGCTGGCCGCGTTGTAGACAGGGCCGCGGCAGACAGGAACAGCACCGAGCGGATCAACCCGCTGAGGGGTACTGTCATTCAGGACATGAGTCGCGATCTCATTGAACATCAAGGCCATCCTGTTTTTTGTCGTGTTATCAGGTTGTCATACCGGCTGGTAGAGATCATCTACCAGTGATCAGATTATGTGAAGTATTTTTTTCACATAACATTTTTTAACACTGCTTTGGAAAACCGGGCAACTTCGCCGCCACTCAGTCTCAGCTAAGTTTCGATCCGTATCGTCTCCCTTGCGCAAGTCCTGCGCTGCACAGGAGAGGCACCCGCTCATGAAACCCGCGATAGCCGGATGGCTTAACAAAGTACCCGAGGTGACGCTGTCATTCTGGGTGATCAAGATCTTGTCCACGACGGTGGGTGAAACCGGTGCGGATTTTCTGGCTGTCGATGCCGGCCTCGGCCTTGGCTGGACCAGCCTGGGCATGGCGGCATTGCTCGCCATCGCGCTGTTCTTGCAGATGCGCAAAACCGCCTGTTCGCCGTGGATCTACTGGTTGACCGTGGTCTTGGTGAGCATCGTCGGGACACAGCTCACCGACATCCTGACCGACGTGCTCGACGTCAGCCTGTACACCAGCACCGCGGTGTTTTCGGTCTTGCTGGCGCTCAACTTCGTCGTCTGGTACCGGGTGGAACACAACCTGTCGATCCGCGAGATCGTCACCCCACGAAGGGAGTGGTTCTACTGGACGACCGTGCTCTGCACCTTTGCCCTCGGCACGGCGGCCGGTGACCTGGCCACCGAAGCGCTGGGCCTGGGCTTCACCCTCGGCGCGGTGATTTTCGGCGCACTGATCGCCGCCACCCTGTTGGCCTGGCGCCTGGGTGCCAACGTGGTGCTGGCCTTCTGGATCGCCTACATCCTGACCCGCCCGTTCGGCGCCTCACTCGGTGACTTGCTGACCCAGTCCAAGACCTATGGCGGCCTCGGCATGGGCGCGACCTGGACCAGCGCGATCTTCCTGTGCGTCATCGTCATGCTGGTTGCAGTCGCGCAGATCAGCGTCGGCAACCGCAAATCCGTCACTCAGTAACTCTTTAAAAGCCCATCAAGGAGTCTTCATGCGCCCTTTTCAGAACATCATTCGCCACGTCGCCATTGTCTCGTCGATTTTCCTGCTCAGCATCGCTGCCGGCTGCTCGAAACCCGCCGACAAGCCAAACGCAGGCAACACTTCAGGTGCGATGAGTGCACAAACCCAGTCCGGTTCAAAACTGGGTGATCTATCCGAGTTCCGCAGCATCGCCGCCGACGTTGTCGTGCTCGTCGATAAAAACGACCTGCCCGGCGCGAAAACCCGCATCAAAGACCTGGAGAGCGCCTGGGACTCGGCCGAAGCCGGGATCAAACCGCGCGCCGCCAGCGACTGGCATGTAGTGGACAAAGCCATCGACCGCGCGCTCGACGCCTTGCGTGCCGGCAATCCGCAACTGAGCGACTGCAAGACCCGCATGGACGAGCTGATGCTGGCCTTCGACTCGATGAAAGGCAAGCAATAACCGGGCGGACAAACGCCGGTACAGGTGCTTCAATACAGGCGCGACGGTCATGACCGCCGCGCCTTTTTTTTTCGGAGCGGGACATGCGGATATTGCTGGTCGAAGATGACCCGATGATCGGAGACGCCATCCAGGTCGCACTCAATGATGCGAGTTACGCGACCGACTGGGTAAAAAACGGTCTGACCGCACTCACAGCGCTGGAGACCCAGCCTTACGACCTGGTGCTGCTGGATCTCGGCTTGCCCGGCAAGGACGGGCTCGATGTCCTCGACAGCATTCGCGGCCGCAACAACCCGGTGCCGTTGCTGATCATCACCGCACGGGACGGCCTCGACGACCGCCTGCGCGGCCTCGACGGTGGCGCCGACGATTACTTGCTCAAACCCTTCGACATGGCCGAATTGCTGGCCCGCATGCGCGCCGTGCTACGCCGTAAAGGCGGGCACGCCCAGTCATTGCTGGACAACGGCGTGGTGGCGCTGGACCTGGTGTCGAAACAGGCGAGCACTGCCGAAAATCCCGACGTGCAACTGTCCAGCCGCGAGTTCGCCCTGCTCCAGGCCCTGTTGATCCGTCCGGGGGCGATCCTTTCGCGCAGCGAACTCGAAGACCGTCTCTACGGCTGGGGCAATGAAGTGGAAAGCAATGCCGTGGAATTTCTGATTCATTCGCTGCGCCGCAAGTTAGGCAACCAGGTCATCAAGAACGTCAGGGGGATGGGATGGATGGTTTCAAAAAGCGCTTGAGTGACTCGGTCCAGTTACGGCTGTCAGTCGCGTTGTCGCTGGCCATCCTGATCGTGGCGGTGCTGGCCGGGGTGTTTGCGTTCATCTCGGCCCTCGACGAAGCCCACGAAATGCAGGACGAAACCTTGCGTCGCGTGGCCGTACTGTTCGATCGGCAGCACATGACATTGCACTATCCCGCGGCCGAAAAAATCCCGGGGGACGACGAAGAATCCAGGGTCATCGTGCAATACCTGGCCGACAGCAGCAAAGCATCCGGCAGCAACGACGACAGCGTCATCCCGCTGCCCTTCCCCACTACGCTGGCCGATGGTTTGTCGACCTTGAGTATCGCCGGCGAAGACTTTCGTACGCTGGTCAGGACGACCGCCCGGGGCGAGCGCATCGTCGTCGCCCAGGAAACCGGTGTCCGCGACAAAGAGGCACGGGAGAGCGCCTGGCGCAGCCTGTTGCCGTTTCTCATTCTGTTTCCGGTGCTGTTGCTGGTGGTAGGCGATCTGGTACGCAAACTGTTTCGCCCCATCGCCACCCTTTCCGACGAAATAGATCGACGCGATAAACAGGCCCTGCACCCGATCGACGAACAGCATTTGCCAACCGAGATCCGCCCTTTCGTCGTGGCCATCAATCGCTTGCTGGCGCGGGTTGCGCAGTCCATGGAAACCCAGCGGCGCTTCATCGCCGACGCCGCCCACGAACTGCGTTCGCCCATGACAGCCTTGTCCCTGCAAGCCGAGCGACTGAAAGCCACGCCAATGCCGACGTTAGCCGTCGAGCGCTTGCTACCGCTGTCGCAAGCCATAGAGCGCAGCAGGAAGCTGATCGATCAGTTGCTGGCCCTGGCCGCCGCGCAATCGAACGGCGAGCGACCGCCGACCACGGTTTCGGTGCATGAAATCTATCGACGGGTGCTGGAGGACCTGTTGCCACTGGCGGAGCGCAAGAACATCGATATCGGTGTTGAAAGTACCGAAGACGTGCAGGTCTTCATTAACGAAATGGACCTGCTGATCCTGGTCAAGAACCTGGTGGACAACGCGATCCGCTACACCCCTTGCGGCGGACGCGTCGACCTGTCGGTGGAACTGGTGCAGGACACCGTGATCCTTCAGGTCAAAGACTCCGGCCCGGGCATCACCGCCGCTGAACAAATCCGGGTGTTCGACCCGTTCTATCGCAGCGTGGGCACCGAAGAATCAGGTTCCGGGCTGGGGTTGTCCATCGTCAATACCATTGCCGAGCGTACGGGAGCTCGGGTGCGCCTGGGTTACTCGGACGAGACGACCAGGCGCGGGTTATGTGTGTCAATCGAGTTGAAAAGAGGCTCAGACTAAATCCCCCATGTATCACAGTGTGTCAACGCCAACGCCCGATACACAGACTTTCATCCGGCCGGCGATTCGACACAGGCCAGATACGTTGCCACGCTTCAATGCAAGCAAGGTTTGAAGGGGCTCAGACAGAATCCCTGACCCATGGCTGGTAATGGAGACATCCCATGAAGAAGGCACTGCACAACAGCAAAACCGGCAAGACTCGCCGCCAACTGGTCGGCCCTTCGATCCTCGCGCTTACGCTGTTCGGCGTGCTCGGCGCGGCCCATGCGCAAACGGCCGCTACCGCGCAACCAGCGGCGACCCCTGCCGCTACCACGCAAGCGGCGCCCCTGCCCTTCGGCCCGCTCAAGCATGTCAACGCCGGACTGCTGGACGTGGCGTACGCCGAAACTGGCCCGGCCAACGGGCCTGTGGTGATCCTGCTGCACGGCTGGCCGTACGACATTCACAGTTATGACGAGGTCGCGCCGTTGTTGGCCGCCAAGGGCTATCGGGTGCTGATGCCCTATGCGCGCGGCTATGGCGATACGCGTTTCCTGTCCGTAGAAACCGAGCGCAACGGCCAGCCGGCTGCGCTGGCCAGCGATGTCATCGACTTCATGGATGCCCTGAATATCAAACAAGCGGTGCTCGGTGGCTATGACTGGGGTGCGCGTTCGGCCGATATTGTCTCGGCGCTGTGGCCGGAGCGGGTCAAGGCACTGGTCTCGGTCAGCGGTTATCTGATCGGCAACCAGGCAGCCGGCAAGAACCCGCTGCCACCCAAGGCGGAATTGCAGTGGTGGTATCAGTTCTACTTCGCCACTGACCGCGGACGTGCCGGTTACGAGAGAAACACCCACGACTTCGCCAAGCTGATCTGGCAACTGGCTTCGCCGAAATGGGCCTTCGACGACGCTACCTTCGACCGCAGCGCCAGGGCGCTGGACAACCCCGACCATGTCGACATCACCGTGTTCAATTACCGCTGGCGCCTGGGCCTGGTCCAGGGCGAGAGCCGATACGAAGCGCTGGAGCAGAAACTGGCCACGGCGCCGTCCATCAGCGTGCCGACCATTACCCTGGAAGGCGATGCCAACGGCGCACCGCACCCGGCCCCCGAGGACTATGCCAAGCGTTTCACCGGCAAGTACGAGTTCCGGCTGATCAACGGCGGCATCGGCCACAACCTGCCGCAGGAAGCTCCGCAGGCGTTCGCCAAGGCGGTGATCGATGCGGATCATCTTTGAGGTCGATCTGACATCCGCACACCAGCGCCGTGAACATGGAGAACGTGGCACACAAAAACCCTGTAGGAGCGAGCTTGCTCGCGATGAGGCCGGCACATCCAGTATTTATGTCGGCTGACACTCAGCCATCGTCGGATCGCCGCCCGGAGCCGGCTCGCTCCTACAAGTTTTGCGCCGTTGGATATCAATGAGTCAAAGACAGCACACCGATTCAATATTCCCGACCCGATCTACGCAACCATGACGTCCTCTCTCCCCCCCATAAGGACAATGTGATGGCCATTGCAAAAGCAGTTCCCGGCAAAACCCTGCTGACCCCGACCGACCACACCCTGATCATGATCGACCACCAGTCGCAGATGTCCTTCGCGACCAAGTCGATCGATGCCGTCACCCTGCGCAACAACGCCGCACTGGTGGCCAAGGCGGCGCGTGGCTTCAAGGTCTCGACGATTCTCACCACCGTCGCCGAGAAGAGTTTTTCCGGGCCGATCTTCGACGAAATCAAAGCCGTGTTCCCGGAACACAACGTGATCGATCGCACCAGCATGAACACCTGGGAAGACGAGCGCATTGCCGTGGAGGTCAATGCCATCGGCAAGCAGAAGATTGTCCTCGCCGGTCTGTGGACCTCCGTTTGCATCGTTGGTCCGGCGTTGTCGGCGATTGACCAGGGTTTCGTGGTGTATGTGATTGCCGACGCCTGCGGCGACGTCAGCACCGAGGCCCATGAAATGGCCATGCAGCGCATGATCCAGATCGGCGCCCGGCCGATGACCTCGCTGCAATACCTGCTGGAACTGCAACGTGACTGGGCCCGCAGCGAGACTTACGACGAAACCGTGAAAACCTCGATTGCCAACGGCGGCGCCTACGGTCTGGGCCTGATCTACGCTAAGACCATGTTTGGTGCCTCGGAAGGCCACTAAGGCTCTCGGAAAAACAAACGACTGCGGGCGAACTCCTGTAGGAGCGAGCTTGCTCGCGATGGTCTCGAGAGCGCCGCGTTTAGCCAGTAAACAAGCGTTATCGTTAACGACCATCGCGAGCAAGCTCGCTCCTACAGTGAATCATCACCCGCAGTCGCTGCCCTTGTGGTGAACCATTGATGATCCTTTCCTCGCATAACCTCAGGGCTGCAATTTATTTATGCTTCTGCCTGTTGGCCACCCACGCACTGGCCGATGAATCGTCGCAAGACGCGGAAGGCTTCCTGAACGGCGCGACGCTTGGCGTACTCAGCCGAAACTTTTATCTGAACAGTGACTATCGATCCCCCTCGTCGACCGGGAAAAGCTACAAAGCCGAATGGGCTCAAGGCTTTATCGGCACTTTTGAATCCGGTTTCACACCTGGCGCCATCGGTTTTGGCCTCGATGCCCATGCATTTCTGGGATTGAAACTTGATAGCGGCAAGGGACATTCCGGGACCGGATTACTGCCGGTGGGCAGTGACGGCCGCAGCGAAAGCGACTACTCCAGCGGTGGCGGCGCGATCAAGCTCAAGGCATCGAAGACCACCCTGGCGTATGGCGAGATGGAGGTCGAAACCCCGGTATTCGACACCGCGGACAAACGCCTGCAACCGGAGTACGCCACTGGTTTTCTGCTCGACAGCCGTGAGATCGACGGCATGAACCTGCAAGCCGGGCACTTCACGGCATTCAAGAATCAGGACAGTGCTTCAGGCAAGGGCAACTTTTTCGGCTATGGCGCCAACACCGAGGCCGGTGGCATTTCGTTTGTCGGTGCCGACCTGTTTACCCAAAGTCCGGTCGGTGGCGCCCTGTACGCTTCGGAGTTGACAGATACCTGGCACCAGTACTACGGCAACCTGCACTTCAAGCAGTCCGAGGTGTTCCTCGACGCCAACCTCTATCACACCCGGGACACCGGCCAGGCACTGGCCGGTGCCATCGACAACACCGCGTACAGCCTGTCGGGCCGATACACGCTGGGCGCCCATGGTTTCACCCTGGCCTATCAGAAGATCGACGGTGATACGCCATTCGACTTCGTCGGTGGCGATTCCATCTACCTGGCCAACTCAATCAAATACGCCGACTTCAACGGTGCCCACGAACGCTCCTGGCAGGCACGCTACGACCTGGACCTTGCACCCTACGGAATTCCCGGGTTGAAATTCATGACGCGTTACGTCACCGGAGACCAGATCGACGGCACCCATGCACCGCAAGGCGGGGCCTACAACCCGTTCGACGCGGCGTCCGGCACCTTCGTGCCGCAACAAGGTGATGGGGGCAAACACTGGGAGCGCGACATCGACCTGCACTATGTCGTGCAGGCCGGGGCGGCCAAGGGCCTGTCGCTGCAACTGTCCCATGTGTCGCACCGGGCCAACGCCGCCCAGGCCGGCGACGACATCGACCGAGTTTACGTGGTCATTCAGTACCCGTTGAACTTCGGGCCGTTCTGAACGAAAAGTGGCGGAAGGCAGCCGGAGTCGAACCTGCCCGGGAACGGATGCCGTCCCCAACCGGGTTTGAAGCCCGGCCGCGCCACCGGGCGCGATTGCCTTCCTTGAACTCATGCCCCTGAGTCACGCACCTGAATCAGTGCTCTGTGCGCTGGGCCAACGCACTGTCCGCACGAATCTGCCGACGATCACCAAAGCGTCGTGTCAGGCCGATGCGGTCGAAGTACTCCAGTATCTGAATGCTGCGCTTGCGCCCCAAACCGATAGCATCGCGGAACGCCGCCACCTGAATCACCGGGTCGGCATCCGCCAGTTGCACAAGCATAGCCGCCAATCGAAGGATCATGCCGTCGGTGTAAAACAGATCGTGGACCACTTGATGGAGCAGGCCCAGCCGGGCCATTTTGCGCAGCAAGGCGCGAACGGTTGCCTCGTCATACCCCAGGTTGCGCACCCAGGGCGGGTCGAATCCGGCTTGTTCGAACAACGGCTGCAAGCGTTGCCACAAGGCTTCGTCTTCTTCACTCAAGCGCACCTGATGTTCGGGCAAATGCAACCACGGTCCGCTGCTGACAATAGCGCCGCTGGCCAGCAATTCATCGAGCAGGCAGATAAACGTCGGGCGCTCCAGAGTGCTGCCGGCAAATCGACGCAGGCGATCCCGGTCCGGGCCCATTTGATCCGGTTCGAGTTGATGGAAATGCGCGAGTTGTTCCACTAAAGGCGCTTTCAAGGCTTCCCAGCGACTGGTGCTGAACAGCAACGGGCCTTGACGGGTATCGATCAGGCGCACGTTGTCAGGCAACGTCCAGGAATTGCGCGGACGGTTGAACTGACGCTCCAGGCGCTGCGGGTCGAGCCCGGTGTCGCTATGGGCCAGCAATGCCGGCAAAACATCTTCCAGCGTTGCACTGTTGGCCAGCGCGTCCAGTTGCGCCAAACGTTCGGGGCTGCGGCGTTGCCGAGTGGGTGCAAACGGGTCGAGCACCCGGCCGCCGCCAAGGGTGCGCTGGGCACTCTGGTCGCGCAGGATCAGCGGATCGCCCTTCACCGCGTGCACGGGTGTATTGAGCAGCAGTTGCGCAAACATCCGCCCGCCGGACGCCAGGCTTGCGCCTTCCAGCAGGGCGACTCGCCCGGTGACGTCCTGGGTGCCGAGGTGCACATGCACCGGTTGAAAGTGCTCGAAGGCCCTGGGTTCGCTGGCAAGCAACTGCATGTCGATGTCCAGGCGTTGGGTGGGCGCGTACAAGCCCTCGGCCAGCAACCAGTGGCCGCGATGGATGTGCTCCAGGGCCAGCCGTTCGGCATTCAGGTTCAACGCCACACGCTGGCCGGCAACGGCGCTGTCGGCAGTCTGGTTTTGCGCGTGCAGGCCTCGAATGCGCACCGGTTTGCCTTGTGGCCCCAGCAACAAGGTATCGCCCACCGCGACCTGACCGGACAGCGCCGTGCCGGTCACCACGATGCCGGCCCCGGCAACGCTGAAGGCCCGGTCGATCGCCAGTCGGAAACCATCTTCGCTGCTGCGTTGCAACACCTCCCGCTGTGCTTCGAGCAAAGCCTGACGCAAGGTTTCGATGCCCTCGCCGGTCACGCTCGACAGCGCAATCAGCGGCGCATCGGCATAAGGCCCGGACGCCAGCAGTGTGCCCACCTGCTTGCGAATGGCCTGCACCCTGGCGCCATCGACCCGGTCGCACTTACTGATCGCCACCAGTGCCCGAGGGATACCCAGCAATTGGACGATGGCCAGATGCTCACGCGTCTGCGGCATCACCCCGTCATCGGCGGCCACTACCAGCAACACCAGATCGATGCCCTGCGCCCCGGCGAGCATGTTGTGGGTGAAGCGCTCATGGCCGGGAACATCGATGAAACCGGTCAGGCCCGCTCCCGGCTCCAGCTCGGCATACAGGTAGCCGAGGTCGATGGTCATGCCGCGCTCGCGCTCTTCCCGGCGTCGGTCGCCCGCCTGACCGGTGAGTGCCTGGAGCAGCGCGGTTTTGCCATGGTCGATGTGCCCTGCGGTGCCAACAATCACCCTGCCCGGCCCTCCACCTGCAATTGATCGAGCTGCGCCAACCATGCTGGCTCGTCGTCCAGTTGCCGCAGGTCCAGCCACAGGGCGTCATCGTCAATACGCCCGAGTACGGCAATTGGCAAGGCGCGAAAGGCTTCTTCAAGATTCAACAGGGAGCGTCCGCGCAAGCGCTTGGAGGTCAACGGGCGCAGGCACAGCGCTGCGCTGGCCAGCCTCGCCACCGGTTGGCTGCCGCTGCCGATCATGCCCAGTGCCGGCATGGCACTGACGCTCCAGCCGTCACCCAATACCTGGGCCAGCGACGGCCGCAAACGCTCGGCCTGGGCGAGAATATCGGCTTGTGGGCGGGTCAGCAGGCGCAGGCTGGGCAAGCGCTCGGCCAGTCGGTCCGGGTTGCGGTACAAGCCCAACACCGCTTCGAGGGCAGCCAGGGTCATTTTATCGACCCGCAGCGCACGCTTGAGCGGGTTCTTCTTGATCCTGGCGATCAGTTCCTTGCGACCGACAATCAGCCCGGCCTGTGGCCCGCCGAGCAGTTTGTCGCCACTGAAGGTGACGATGTCCGCGCCATCCAGCAGCGCCTGACGCACTGTCGGTTCGGCGGGCAAACCCCAGCGAGTCAAGTCCAGCAGGCTGCCACTGCCGAGGTCTTCAAGCAGTGGCAAGCCGTGCCGGTGCGCCAGTTGCGCCAGCTCCGCCGTTGGCACGCTCGTGGTGAAGCCTTGAATGCTGTAGTTGCTCGCGTGCACCCGCATGATCAAACCACTGCGCGGGCCGATGGCGACCTCGTAGTCGCGGGCATGGGTGCGGTTGGTGGTGCCGACCTCAAGGAGCTTCACCCCGGCGCGGGCCATGATGTCAGGAATGCGGAAGGCACCGCCGATTTCAATCAGTTCGCCCCGGGAAATAATCCCTTCCTTGCGCGCTCCGAGGCTGTTGAGGGTCAGCAATACCGCAGCGGCATTGTTATTGACCACGGTCACCGCTTCGGCGCCGGTCAGTTCACGGATCAAGCCTTCGATCAGGTCGTCGCGGTCACCGCGCTTGCCACTGCGCAAGTCGAACTCGAGGTTGAGCGGATAGCGGGCAGCCATTTGCACCGCTTCGATGGCTTCCTCGGGCAACAGCGCCCGCCCGAGATTGGTGTGCAGGACCGTGCCGGTGAGGTTGAACACCCGGCGCACATGACTGCGGTGTTGCGCCGACAATCGCTCGCCCACCCTGCCCGCCAGTACCTCAGGGCTGACTTCTACCGATGCGAGCAAACCCTGCTGCACCCCTTCGCGCAGTTCATCAAGTAACAACCGCAACGCGGCAAGCAAGGCGTCGCGCCCATAGCGTTCAGCCAACGGCCGGCACGCCGGGTGACGCAACAAACTGTCGATGGAAGGTAGACGCGGGGGTTGGCTGGCACCGCGAGCAGACATCTGGCACTCCTGAAAACGAATGACCGTCGCGCCTGAGTGTAGACGCTGCGGTTATTCGTCTCCCGGAGCCAGCAACAGATTCGGTGCCAAACGCTGATAACCGTCCTGCGCCAGGCGCATGTCGAGCATCAGGCTGGACAGGTCCGCCGACAGCGCTTCGGCGTCTGCATCGTTCTCCAGATAGAGCAACTTCAGATAGCTGTTACAACCGGGGCAGACTTCTGCGCGCAATGGCGCCTGGTTGGCGACATGGCGATCATCTTCAAGGCTGAGGTATTCCAGGCCCTTGCTCTGCTCGCAATACACGCACTTGACCCGCACCACATGCCACTCGCAGGCGCACAGCGAACAGACCAGATAACGCAAGCCGTTGTGCTTGCCGCGATGGCGGATCACTCCGGCCATGGCCGGCGAGCCACAGGCCGGGCATTGGCTGAGGCTGTCGCCGGGCGTCAGCGCCAGGTTCGGTGTGCTCAACAGCCAGTGGCTCCAGGCCGTTTGCAGCGCCGCACCGAGAAACGGCACCAACGCGGCCGGCACCAGTGAATACTGGCCACTAACCAACGCCACCGCCCAGACGCGGCGTTGCCCGGCACCGGCCAGACGCAAGGTTTCCACGGCATCGGCCACGGCGGATTGCACCGGTGCTTCGTAGCGCTGTAACAAGGCATCGAGGTAAAGCTGCCAATCATCTTCGCGCGCCAGGCTGTCGGCCGCGAACGGTGGCAAGCCGTGTTGCTGGCACAACTCGATGCGTTGCCGGTCAATAGGCTCACTCAGCGGTGGGTCGTCCAGCACCTGTTGCTGCACCCGGCACAGCCCGGCAATCAGGCGCAGGTAATCGGCCAGCGGGTGCGCTTCGGCCAGAACCTCCAGGCGCTGGGCGCGCAGGCTGAAAAGATTATGCGGTGGCAGGTACAGAAACGGCGGCGAACTGGCCGCCGCTTCGATTTCTCCGGGTTCGAGGATGGTTGGCAAATGTCAGCCCTTTTTGGTGATCGGTCGCGTAGGAGCTTCGTCGCGGGTCTCATCTTGAGTCACTTGGCGATACCAGAGTTCGTGGTGTTTCTTCGCCCAGCCACGGCTGACCCAGCCATGCAACATGGCGCTGACCGAGCCCTTGATCCAGATGCCGGCATAGATGTGCACGATGATGCTCAGGATCAGCACGAAAGCGGCCAACGCATGCAGCAACATCGCCCAGCGGATAATCGTGATGCCGAAGTAATCGCTGAAATACGCGCGCCAGATCACCAGCCCGGTGAACAACAGCCCAAGCATGCACAGCAGTAAAGTCCAGAACAGCAGCTTCTGCCCGGGGTTGTACTTGCCGATGGGCGGGACGCCCTCCTCCTTGTTCAGCATCACCCGGTCGATGCGCTTGAGCCACAGGCGGTCATTGGCGATGAAGTAGTTGGCGCGCCAGAAGCGAAATACCAGGCCGAGGAACAGCAGGAACATCAGCACGCCCATGAACGGATGCAGGATGCGCGTCCATGGCCCGCCGCCGAACAGGTTGCTGAGCCAGAACAGCGCCGGGTGAAACAACGCCAGACCGGACAGCCCGGCCATGAAGAACAGAATCGCCACCAGCCAGTGATTGGTGCGCTGGCTACTGGTGTAGCGCAGGATGGTCTTGTTGCTCATGGCCTGCCCTCCCCACGGGGATCGAAGGTGTGCACCGACGGATCGACTTCATGCACGG
This sequence comes from Pseudomonas sp. GW821-FHT01C01, assembly GCF_059422645.1. Lineage (NCBI taxonomy): Bacteria > Pseudomonadati > Pseudomonadota > Gammaproteobacteria > Pseudomonadales > Pseudomonadaceae > Pseudomonas > Pseudomonas sp. GW821-FHT01C01. The sequence goes on from NZ_JBWKXF010000032.1 coordinate 24,315, forward strand.
CATTGTCCGGCGGGCTCGGGTGCTCATCTTCTTCGACAATTTGCGGTCCGACGCGCACGTAGTGGAAGAACCCGGCCAGTACCGCTGCGCCCATGGCCAGCAGCGCCAGCGGTTTGCTGATGCCTTTCCACAGCCCTACCAACGGACTGATTGCCGGGTGATCGGGCAAACCGGCGTACAGTCTTGGCGTGTCGGCGTGGTGCAACACGTACATCACGTGGGTACCGCCGACGCCTTCAGGGTCGTACAGACCGGCGTTTTCAAAGCCCCGGCTCTTGAGGTCGACGATGCGCTCGGCCGCGTGTTCCTTCATGTCATCCTTGGAGCCGAACACGATGGCACCGGTCGGGCAGGTTTTCACGCAGGCCGGTTCCAGCCCTACCGCCACCCGGTCTGAACACAAGGTGCATTTGTAGGCCTTGTGATCCTTTTGCGAGATACGCGGGATGTTGAACGGACAACCGGTGATGCAATAGCCGCAACCGATGCAATGATCCTGATCGAAATCGACGATGCCATTGGCGTGCTTGATGATCGCCCCCGGGCTGGGGCAAGCCGCCAGGCAGCCGGGTTCGGCGCAGTGCATGCAGCCGTCCTTGCGGATCAGCCACTCCAGGTTGCCGGCGTCGGTTTCATGCTCGGTGAAGCGCATCAGCGTCCAGGTTTCTGCGGTGAGATCCTGAGGATTGTCGTAGGTGCCATGGTTATGGCCGACTTCGTCACGCAACTCGTTCCATTCCGAGCAGGCGACCTGACAGGCCTTGCAGCCGATGCATTTGGTGGTGTCGATCAGCTTGGCGACTTCCTCCATGCCGCGCACCGAGGGCGCGGGTGTGGTGGTGGCCGAGCGGGCAATGATGTCTTGGCTGGCCATTTAGACTTTCTCCACGTTGACCAGGAATGACTTGGATTCCGGGGTCTGGGTGTTGCCATCGCCGAGGAACGGCACCAGGGTGTTGGTCAGGTAACCGTGCCGTGTGAGGCCGGTGAAACCCCAATGCAACGGAATGCCGATCTGGTGCACCACCTGATTGTTGACCTGCAGCGGACGAATCCGCTTGGTCACCACCGCCACCGCTTCAATGAAGCCACGCTTGCTGCTGACCCGCACCCGGTCGCCGGCGACGATGCCTTTTTCCTTGGCCAGCACTTCGCCGATTTCGACGAACTGCTCAGGCTGGGCGATCGCATTGAGCTTGCAATGCTTGCTCCAGAAGTGGAAATGCTCGGTCAACCGGTAACTGGTGGCGGCGTAGGGGTAATCCTTGGCCACGCCGAGGGAGTCCCACACCGAATCGAAGATCCGCGCCGCCGGATTGCTGGTGGCCTTCTTGTTTTGCGGGTGCAGCGGGTTGATGCCGATCGGCGTCTCGAACGGCTCGTAGTGCTCGGGGAACGGGCCTTCGTTCATCTTGTCGACGGCAAAGAATCGCGCCACGCCTTCGGGGTTCATGATGAATGGATTCATCCCCGCTTCCGGCGCCACATCGGCTTTGTAGTCCGGCACATCGGTGCCGCCCCAGGTTTTGCCGTTCCACCACACCAGGCGTTTTTTCGGATCCCACGGTTTGCCTTGCAGGTCCGCCGAGGCGCGGTTGTAGAGGATCCGCCGGTTGGCCGGCCAGGCCCAAGCCCAGCCTTGATGCTGATGCATGCCGAATGGATCGTTGTTGTCGCGACGGGCCATCTGGTTGCCCAGTTCCGTCCAGCTGCCACAGAAAATCCAGCAGCCGGACGCCGTGCTGCCGTCATCCTTGAGCTGGGCGAATCCGGCCAGTTGCGCATTGGCCTTGATCGCCGCGCCGGTGGCATCGGTGAAGTCGGTGGTGGCGGAGCCGTTGATTTCCTTGGCCAGCTCTTCCGGCGAAGGCTCGTCCGGGATCTTGTACGGCCAGGACAACTTGAGGATCGGGTCAGGGTACTTCCCGCCTTCAGCCTGATAGCGCTGACGCAGACGCAGGAACAGCTCGCTCATGATGCGGATGTCGGTCTGCGCTTCACCCGGGCCATCGGCGCCTTTCCAGTGCCATTGCAGCCAGCGACTGCTGTTGACCAGCGAGCCATCCTCCTCGGCAAAGCAGGTGGTGGGCAGGCGAATCACTTCGGTCTGGATGTCGGCGCTCTTCACATCGTTGTACGGCCCGACGTTGCGCCAGAACTCCGAGGTTTCGGTGGCCAGCGGGTCCATCACCACCAGCCACTTCAGTTTGGCCAGCGCCGCAGTCACCCGGTGTTTGTCCGGCAGCGCGGCGATTGGGTTGAAGCCCTGGCACAGGTAGCCATTGACCTTGCCCTGGCCCATCAGGTCGAACACCTTGAGGATGTCGTATTGGGGAATGTCCAGTTTCGGCAGGTAGTCGTAGGCCCAGTTGTTCTCGGCCGTGGCGTTGGCGCCGTACCAGGCTTTCATCAGGCTGACGTGGAATTTGCCGTAGTTCTGCCAGTAAGACAGTTGCCCTGGACGCAATGGTTTTTGCGTGCGTTTGACGATGTAGGCGTTGTAATCCTGCTCGGCATCGCCGGGTAACGTGAGGTAACCCGGCAGCGAGTTGGACAACAGGCCCAGATCGGTCAGCCCCTGGATGTTGGAGTGCCCGCGCAAGGCATTCACGCCCCCGCCCGGCATGCCGACGTTGCCCAGTAGCAGTTGCACCATCGCCGCGCTGCGAATCATCTGCGCGCCAGTCGAATGCTGGGTCCAGCCCAACGCATAAAGGATGGTCATGGTCTTGCCCGGTTGCGAGCAAGTGGCGATTTCCTCCCAGATCTTTTTCATGGCATCGACCGGCATGCCACAGATCTGGCTCGCCAGTTCGATGTTGTAGCGGCTGTAATGCTGCTTCATCAATTGATAGACGCAGCGCGGGTCCTGCAACGTCGGATCGACCTTGGCAAACCCGTCCTCGCCAAGCTCATAGCCCCAGCCGGATCTGTCGGTGTAGGCACGCTTGGCGACGTCGTAGCCGCTGAAGATCCCGTCCTCGAAGCCATAGCCGGCTTTGACGATGAACGACACGTCGGTGTAGTTGCGCACGTATTCGTGCTGGATCTTGTCCTCGGTCAACAGGTAATTGATCAACCCGCCCATGAAGGCGATGTCGGTGCCGGTGCGGATCGGCGCGTAATAGTCGGCCACCGAGGCAGTCCGGGTAAAACGCGGGTCGACCACGATCAGCCGCGCCTTATTGTGCGCCTTGGCTTCGGTCACCCATTTGAAGCCGCACGGATGCGCTTCTGCTGCGTTGCCGCCCATCACCAGAACCAGATTCGCGTTGGCGATATCGGTCCAGGTATTGGTCATGGCACCACGGCCGTACGTCGGGGCAAGACTTGCCACCGTCGGGCCGTGTCAGACACGCGCCTGGTTATCAAACCCCAGCATGCCGAGACTGCGGACGACCTTGTGCGTGATGTAGCCGGCTTCGTTGGACGCCGCCGAGGCCGCGAGAAAACCGGTGGTCAGCCAGCGGTTTACCGTTTGGCCCTGGGCGTTCTTCTCGATGAAGTTGGCATCGCGGTCGGCCTTCATCAGGTCGGCGACGCGATCGAGTGCTTCATCCCAGGAGATGCGGGTCCACTCGGTGCCGCCGGCTTTGCGCACCTGCGGGTATTGCAGGCGTCCGGGGCTGTGAATGAAGTCCAGCAGGCCTGCGCCTTTGGGGCAAAGGGTGCCGCGGTTGACCGGGTGGTCGGCATCACCTTCGATGTGGATGATGTTTTGTGCGACATTCTTGGCCGTATCGCCCTGGCTGTACATGATCACGCCGCAACCGACCGAGCAATACGGGCAGGTGTTGCGGGTTTCATGGGTGTGGGCAAGCTTGAAGTGACGCACCTGTTCGGCAAAGGCAATCGTCGGGGCCATGCCCAACGCGCCCAGGCTAGAGCCTGCAAGGCCGATACCGGCGACCTTGAAGAACTGACGACGGCTGAGATCCATCGTGCACTCCTGATCAGGTGGAACCCGGTACATGGCCGGGCTTTTTTAACAACCACGGTCGGGGCAGTCTGGCTGCCGACAGTTGAATTTTAGACAGGGCTGTCGAATTCGCCATGAGAGCCGACCGTCGGGCAATTTGCAGATAGACACAACCCCTGTAGGAGCTGGCTTGCCAGCGATGGGGACCGACCAGTCGCCACAATGGTTGACTGACACGACGCCATCGCTGGCAAGCCAGCTCCTACAGGGATTGTGGTGTCAGTCATCGCGAGCAAGCTCGCTCCTACAGGGCTTGGCGATTATCATGGTTGCCATTCCAATCCGGCCTTTACGAGACAGCGCATGACTTTCGATTTTGATCAGGTGTTCGACCGCCACAACACCGGCAGTACCAAGTGGAGCCGCTACCCGGCGGACGTGCTGCCGATGTGGGTCGCCGACATGGATTTCGCCGCGCCGCCGGTCATCATCCAGGCCCTGCAAAAACGACTGGAACACCCGATGGTCGGTTACAGCGTGGCCCAGGATGACCTGCGCGAGGCGATCGTCGCCGACCTCTGGAACAAATACGCCTGGCGCGTCGAACCCCAGGAGCTGATCTTCCTGCCGGGTGTCGAGTCGGGCTTCAATATGGCATTGAAGGCCCTGGTACAGCCGCAACAGAACGTCGTTGTCCAGGTCCCGAACTACCCGCCGTTGCGCCATGCGCCGGGCCATTGGGGGCTGAACAAGGTCGAGCTGAATTTCGACCTCCAGGCAGACGGCACCTACACCACGCCGCTGGATACCCTGAGCCAGTCGTTGCAAGGTGGCGGCGCCTTGCTGCTGAGCAACCCGCATAACCCGCTGGGCAAGGCCTTCCCCCGCGCAGAACTGCAAGCGATTGCCGATATTTGCCTGGAACAGGATGCCTGGATCATTTCCGACGAGATCCACGCCGAACTGTGCTACGACGGCCGCCAGCACATTCCGATGGCGACCCTGAGCCCACAAGTCGCCCAGCGCACCATCACGTTGATGTCGGCGAGCAAGGCCTACAACATCGCCGGCCTGAAAACCTCGTTCATGATCATTCAGGACCGGCATCTGCGCGAGAAGGTCAACCACGCCCGTTGCGGGATGGTCGACAGCGTCAATCCGCTGGGCATGGAAGCTACCCGCGTTGCCTACAGCGAAGCCGCGCCCTGGCTGGCCGAGCTGAAGGTCTACCTGCAAGGCAACCGTGATTTCCTGGTCGAGGCCGTGCGCACCCGCCTGCCGGGTATCACCATGAACCTGCCGCAAAGCACCTACCTGGCGTGGCTCGACTGCACGGCGCTGGGGCTGGACAACCCGCAGCAGTTCTTCCTTGAACAGGCCAGGGTCGGTTTGAGCGCTGGCCTGGACTTCGGTGATGACTGCAATCAGTTCGTACGCCTGAACTTCGGCTGCCCACGGTCGCTGCTGGAAGAAGGCATTGCGCGGATGGAGCGCAGTTTGCGTCATCTCAAGGCCTGACACCCTCCTCAAGCCAAAGGCAATCCCCTTGCGGGAGACTCTATGGTTGAGGGGAAACCCTCAACCTGCATCCGGTGGGTATTCACTCAGTCCGGTTCCGCAGGGATGGCACCCGGCCGATGCTGGTCCGCCAGCAGCGGTACGGTCGTCGTGTCACTTCATCGCCAAGGCAATGATTTCCACCAGGTTGAGCTGGGTAAAAGGTTTCGGCAAGCGTGGCAGATGGGTGGCAAAGCCCTCCAGCCGTTCGGCATAACCGGTGGCGAGGATGATCGGCACGCCAGGTCGAATGGTCCTGATGGCATTGGCCAGTTGCGCGCCACTCATCTGTGGCATGGCCATGTCGGTGATGACCAGATCGATCTCCGGTTCATTGCTGAACAATTCCAGCGCCCTGGCACCGGAAGTCGCACTGATGACCCGGTGTCCGAGGTCCTCAAGCAGCAGGCTGGTGCTGGTCAACACCAGGCTGTCGTCGTCCACCACCAGTACGCACAGGCGAGGCACCGTCACGGCCAGCGCTTCGGCGACCAGCTGGACGGGCGCACCACTGGAGGCGACCGGCAACCAGAGTTCGGCGGTCGTGCCCTGCTCCTTCTGGCTTTTGAGAATGAACCGTCCGCCCAGTTGTTCAATAAAACCGTGAACCATCGACAACCCCAGACCCGTGCCTTTGCCGACGCCCTTGGTGGTAAAGAACGGGTCCATCGCCGAGGCCAGCGTGGTCCCATCCATGCCCTCGCCGGTATCGACAATGTTCAGGCAAACATAACGCCCCGCGGCCAGGGATGAGGCGCTGCTGTCGGTGACTTCATCGACTCTGGCACTGAAGATGATTGTCCCGCCATGGGGCATGGCGTCACGGGCGTTGGTTGCCAGGTTGAGTATGGCCAGCTCCAGCTGATTGATGTCCGCCATCACCGGCTCAAGATCCTCGGGAAAGCGCGTTTCGATTTTCACCGAAGGCCCCAGGGAGCTACGCAATAGCCCGGAAATGCCTTCCACCAATGCCGGTATCCGCACCGGTTCGGACTTGAGCTCCTGGCGTCGGGCAAATGCCAACATGCGCTGGGTCAGGGAAACACCGCGCAAGGCACCCTGGGTGGCGTTGTCGATCAAGCGGGTTATCTTTGGATCGTCCGTCACTCGTTTGCGCACGATTTCCAGATTGCCGAGGATGACCGTCAGCAGGTTGTTGAAGTCGTGAGCGATCCCGCCGCTGAGCTGGCCGATGGCCTGCATTTTCTGCGCCTGGAACAAAGCCTCCCGGGTTTGCTCCAGCACCTGCTGCGCTTGCGTGACTTCAGTGATATCGCGGGTAATCTTGGCAAAACCGAGCAAGGCGCCGGTTTCGCCCCAGATCGGATCGACAATGACATGGGCGAGGAACCGCGTACCGTCCTTGCGCATTCTCCAGCCTTTGTTTTCAAAGCGACCTTCACGAACGGCGATGTCCAGCGTCCGTTGTGGCTCGCAGGCATCGCGATCCTCCGGGGTATAGAAGATCGAAAAATGCTGGCCAATGACCTCTTCCGGCAAGTAACCCTTGATGCGCTGGGCACCAGGGTTCCAGTTGCTCACGCGTCCATCCGGGGTGAGCATATAGATCGCGTAGTCGGTAACGCTCTGCACCAGCAGCCGGAACTGCTGTTCGCTTTGCTTGAGGACTTCCTCGGCCATTTTGCGATCGGTCAGGTCCCGGGTGATCTTGGCGAAACCAAGCAATGTGCCCGACAGGTCGAGAATCGGATCGATGACCACATGGGACCAGAAATGCGTGCCGTCCTTGCGCACCCGCCAGCCTTCACCCTCGAAACGCCCATCACGAATCGCCGTGTCCAGTGCCCGCTGGGGCAAGCCGGCACGGCGATCTTCATCGGTGTAGAAACGCGAGAAATGCTGGCCGAGGATTTCGGCCTCCTCATACCCCTTGAAGCGCCTGGCGCCGGCATTCCAACTGGTAATGATGCCGTCGGGATCAATCATGTAGATCGCGTAGTCAATCACCGCATCGATCAATAGCCGAAAACGACCATCTTCGATGGCCCTGCCCTTGGTTCGATCTTCGCTCATTGATCCCACCACCCTATTGTTTCTCAGGAGTATGCGTCATGCCGGGAATTTGGAAAGCCGGAAAGCAGCGTGCCCAGGCTCAGGCCAACCTGTTCGTCGACCGGTGTTATCGGTACACATACTTGATGATGTGGCTGTACAACTCATTGAAGACAAAGTCAGGGATCTGGTCGGTGTACGGGCCGGTTCTGGCCAGTGCCCGATGACACTCCTTGATCATCTCATCGCGCTCCGCCAGGGTGTAGATGAGCCTGTTGACGATGGCGCCATAGGCGCTGAATGTGTACGGGGTTGTTGAACTGGTTGCCACCAATGCCCCGTCGAACGCCTGGCTGAAGGTACTTTTTGCGCGCAAGGTACGCTCTTTCAGATAACCGAATCCGCGTTCATACAAGCTGATTTGCGAGCCTGCGACGGTTTTCGCTGCCGACTCGAACGCCAGGAGAGTCTATGTTTTTTAAAATATAAACGCCTACTCGCGAGGAAGAAAAAACCTCGGAGCAATAGCCCACCAACGCGGCAACAACTGCTTGACCTTGCTCTCGCCAAAACGGTCGTCGATCAACATCACCACCCCCTGATCCTGTTGCGTACGGATGACCCGTCCAGCGGCCTGCACTACTTTCTGCACACCGGGAAACAGGTAGGTGTAGTCATAACCGGCACCGAAAATGGCGGCCATGCGCCGCTTCAGTTGTTCGTTCACCGGATTGAGCTGCGCCAGCCCCAACGTGGCGATAAACGCGCCGATCAACCGGGCACCGGGCAAATCGATCCCTTCACCGAAGGCCCCGCCCAGCACCGCAAATCCGACACCCTGGCCGTCGGTGTGGAACTGATCGAGAAACTGCTGGCGTTGCGCTTCGTCCATACCCCGGGACTGTGACCATCGTTTGATGTGCGGATGTTTCTCGGCCAGTAACTGCGCCACTTGCTGCAAATAATCGAAGCTGCTGAAAAATGCCAGGTAATTGCCGGGACGTTCGCAGAACTGTCTGGCGATCAAGTCCACGATCGGTTCGAGAGAGGACTGGCGATGCACGAACCGGGTGGAGATCTGGTTGACGATGTGCACTTGCAGTTGATCGGCGTGAAACGGTGACTCGACGTCGATGCACACCGTATCCGCCGGTGTTCCCAGCAAATCGGCGTAATAGTGCCGGGGGCTGAGGGTCGCGGAAAACAGCACCGTGCTGCGCGCAGCGGTCAGGCGTGGACGAATGAACCCGGCGGGTACCACATTGCGCAGGCACAGCTGCGAGAGGTTGCGCTTGCGCTCAAGGTCGCGCTTGCTGATGTCGAACAGGAATTGCTCATCGAACAGCTCGGCCACCCGGCAAAAATGCAGCATGTCGAAGTAAAAACCCTGCAGTGAACTGTCGAGTCCTTGAGGGTGATCGTTCAGGTAGTCACCGATGCTGGCGCTGCACGATGACAGCGCCTGAAGCAACTTTTCCGGCGCCTTGTCATAGGCCTGATAGGCGCCGGTTTGCGGACTGTGTAAGGCGTTCCACTCTCGATTCACACGCTGCATTGGCTTTTTCAGCGCCTCAGGTGCGGTTTTGCGCACGCTGTTGAAGGTCGCTTGATCGAGGCTGGCGCTGTACATCTGCCGACCCCGTTCCACCAGGTTATGGGCTTCGTCGACCAGCACCGCGACTTTCCAGTGGTTGGCCTGGGCCAGGCCGAACAGCAACGCGCTGAAATCGAAGTAATAGTTGTAGTCGGCAACCACCACGTCGGCCCAACGCGCCATTTCCTGGCTCAGGTAATAAGGACAGACATCGTGCGCCAGGGCAACCTCGCGCAAGGCGCTCTGGTTCAGCAGGCTCAGTTGACTGGCCGCCTGTCGTGCGGCGGGCAGGCGATCGTAGAACCCCCGGGCCAGCGGACAGGACTCGCCGTGGCAGGCTTTATCCGGATGTTCGCAGGCCTTGTCCCGGGCGATCATCTCCAGCACTCGCAACGGCGGCGCATCGGCGCTGGCAAGAATCACTTGCGCGGCGTCCAGTGCCAGTTTGCGTCCCGGGGTTTTCGCCGTCAGGAAGAACACTTTGTCCAGTTGCTGCGGCACCAGGGCCTTGAGCATGGGGAACAAGGTGCCCAGGGTCTTGCCGATTCCCGTTGGCGCCTGGGCCATCAGGCAACGCCCCGTGCTCACGGCCTTGAACACCGACTCGGCCAGATGGCGCTGCCCCGGACGAAATTCGGCGTGGGGGAAGACCAGGCGTTGCGCCGCCAGATTGCGCCCTTCACGATGGGCGACTTCCTGTTCGGCCCATTGCAGGAACCGCGCGCAATGCCGTTCGAAGAATTGTTGCAGCTCGATAGCGTCGAAAGGCTCGACCAGGCAGGTTTCCTTTTCGCTGACGATGTCGAAATACACCAGCGCCAGATTGATCTGTGCCAGATCCAGCTTCCGACACATCAACCAGCCGTAGATTTTGGCCTGGGCCCAATGCAACTGGCGGTGATTGGCCGGTTGTTTGCTCAAGTCGCCGCGGTAGGTCTTGACCTCTTCCAGGCAGTTTTGCCCGGGGTCATAGCCATCCGCCCTGCCCTTGACCGTCAATGTTTGATACTGGCCTTCCAGGGCAACTTCGCTTTGGTAGCCTTCGCTGCGCCGCGACGCCACCGTACGGTGCCCGACAATGCCCTCCAGCGCAGTCGGCGACGGCGTGAAACGCAGATCGAGGTCGCCGACCTTGGCCGTGAACTCACACAGCGCCCGAACCGCAATGCTGTAGCTCAAACCTCCTGCTCCGCCCATTGCACGTAGCACACGGCGATCGGCATCTGGTGCTCATGGCAGAATTCCAGCCAGCGCAACTGGTTGTCCTGCAGGCGATCCCCCGGGCCTTTGACTTCGATCATGCGGTAGGTCTTTTGCTGCGGCCAGAACTGGATCAGGTCCGGCATGCCGGCGCGATTGGCCTTGATGTCGAGCAATAGACGGTTGAACCAGTGTTTGAGGTGTTCGGCCGGGAGGCAGTCCAGGGCTTGCTCCAGCAGTTCTTCGCTGAGCACGCTCCAGAACACGAACGGTGACTGCACGCCCCACTTGGCGGCATAACGTTCGCGGATGGTCTGCCGGTAGCGCCCGTCGTCGAGTTCGGCCAGGCATGCCTGGAACAGTTCGGCCCGGCGTTCATGGAAGTCTTCGCTGAGCAAATCCACCGGTCCGCGCTGGAACGGGTGGAAGAATGCCCCCGGCAAAGGCGCGAAAATCGCCGGCCAGCACAACAGGCCGAACAGCGAGTTGATCAGGCTGTTTTCGACGTAGTGGACCGGTGCCGAATCCTCGGCCAGATGCGCCTGAACGTAACACTCGACCGACACTGCCGGATCGACTCTTGGTAGTTGCAGGTCCAGACGCTGCATTTCCCGAGGCGCTGCCCGCTTGATCGGCGGCCCGCCGAGCTTGCGTCGCAGGCGTGGCAGCACACGGAGCAACTGCTGTTGTTCGGCGGCACTTTCCGGTGCCTGCTCGGCGTATGCGGCCAGTTCCAGCGCCAACTCAAACTCACCACTACGTTCCAGCACACGAATCAGCCGCGAACGCGCGCCGGGATAGGCGCATTCGCGGTAGAGGTTCAGGGCCATGGAGAAATCCGCGATGCGTTCGCAATACTGGCCCATCTGGAACAGCAGCTTGCCGCGCCGCCGTTGCAACCACGGATTGTCCAGCGCCAGCCCCTTGATTCGCTCGGCCACTTCTTCCAGCGCTTCGCCGGTCTCGAATTGTTGCTGGTACGCATGCAAGAGGACATAGGCATCCACGTCTTCGCGGCTGCGCAAGCCACGGGATTCGGCGCAGAACTCGACTTTTTCGTAGGTATAAATGCCGAGGTCGGCCAACACAAACTCCGACCAGTCCTGGTACAGGTTGCCGAAAAACATCAGGCGCAGGCGATCGCAAAGTTCCATGATGGTCAGGCTGAACAGGCGCTCGTCCAGCGCCGGGCACCAGTCGTTGAAGCTTCGCGCCTGAGTAAATTGCTCGCTCAGCGTCGGTAGCCAATCGGCTTTCTTGCCTCTGGGGTGATCGATGACAGGGCCGAAGGTCTGGAGAACTTCGTCCTTGAGCAGCAGCTCGAACAGCGCTTCGACCGCCAATGGCATTCGCTCATCGACCCAGCCGAGCTTTAGCAGCGGGCCAGCGGCGCTGCCGATATCGCCGATTTCCTCGTAATGCAGCTTGCTCGCCCTGAAATGAAGGCCTTTGCGCATGACCATTCTGACCAGCAGTGCCTTCGATTCACGGGGTAGCCGCTTGAACGCTTGAATGAAGTGCTGCTCTTCGACGCTCAACACATCGTTAGAGCGCTGCTCAAGCCAATCAAGCACTTGCATGAAGTTGTTCAGGTAATAGAACGGATCGTCGAGGGGATTTGCAGTCACAGGGAAATGGGCCATGGCGAGCGAATACTGGTTATGCGTACAGATACCAGTTCCGCCCTGCCCGGTGCAATGGGAAAAGGATAAATGGCGCTGTACGGAATTTTTCCCGGGCAGTAGAACTTTTTGCCCCCCGGCGGCACCAACCGCCATGGTGGTGCAGCGATAGCCATCGAACTGATGGCGCTGCTTGAGAACGTACGGGAGGTGATTATGGACATCAAGACTTTGGGCTTGCCCATGGCGGTAGCGGCCCTGCTGACGCTGGCCGGTTGCTCGACACCAACGGTGGTGACGCTGCAGAACGGCACTCAATACCTGACCAAAGACATGCCGAAAACCAAAACCAGGGACGGGTTCTTTGAGTTTGAGGACATTTCGGGTGCGAAGGTCAAAGTCAGGGCCGATGACGTGGCGACGATTCGTGAGGAAGACTAACGTTTCTCCTGGCGCGATGTGGCAGGTTTCGAGCACTGCTTTACACTCGATAGACCCCGTGCGGACGAATGACAGTGCAACGCTTCGACACGATGCGCTGCAATACGGGCATCACGTAAAGATTCAGGTGACGCCGAAATGAAAATGGTCACGCCACTTCTCGTCTCTCTGCTCGCCGTCAGCGCGTGCATGACTGCGAACGTTTGTGACGCCGCCACAAAGGCAAAGGCAAAACCAAAGCCCTTGCCAACTTACAAAACCAGTTTCGATTGCACCTCGCCCCAGGCATCCGCCGAAAAGCTCATCTGTCATGACGCCCAACTGGCGCAGATGGACCTCGAACTCAATCGCCTTTATCTGCTGGCGCTCACGGATGAACATTCGGTGCCGCGCCCGGATAAAGTCGAGGTTGATCAACAGTTCTGGATCGACGCCCGCAATCAGTGTGACAGCGGCCCGCAAGCCAAGCCTTGCGTCATTCGCAGTTATGCCGAGCGCGCGCATCAATTGCGCCAGGGCTCGGCCATTGCCAGAACCAAGGATCCAAGCAGACGCACCGAAGGCCCCGTTGCCTTCCATTGCGCAGGACTCAACCCGCTGGTTGCCGCCACCTTCTTTACGGTCGAACCGGGCGTTGTGTTCCTGAAATGGGCGAACACCTCCATCACCCTGAACCAGGTACCGAATAATTACGGAACCCAGTACACCGGCAAGGATTACAAAGGCAACTACAGCTTCTGGCAAATCGGCGATGACGTGTTTTTGCAGATACCCGGCTCAGGAAAGATGAATTGCGCAACCGAGCCGGTCGGTTGATGACCATGACATCGGGACGTCCTGTCCCGATGGCCACTCAACGCTTCAGCTGCCGGTACGAATCTTGTTCCAGACCCGGGTACGCACCCGGTCGATGTTCAATGGCATGGCTTCAAGGGCAAACAGCTTGCCCATCATTTCCGGACTTGGGTAAACCTTGGTGTCGTTCTTGATCGCCGGGTCGATCAGATTGTCGGCCTTCTCGTTGCCATTGGCGTAATGCACGTAGTTGCTGACGCTGGCCATGACGTCCGGGCGCAGCAGGTAGTCCATGAAGGCGTAACCGGCCTTTTCATCCGGAGCATCGGCTGGCATCGCGACCATATCGAACCAGATCGCGGCACCTTCCTTGGGAATCGAGTAGCCGATGTCGATGCCGTTGTTGGCCTCCCTGGCGCGGTTTTCCGCTTGCAGGATGTCACCGGAGAAGCCTACCGCGACGCAGATATCGCCGTTGGCCAGGTCACTGGTGTACTTGGACGAGTGGAAATAGCTGACATACGGCCGCACTTTCAACAGCAGGGCTTCGGCCTTTTTGTAGTCTTCCGGGTTCTTGCTGTGAGGCGGCAAACCGAGGTAGTTCAACGCGGCGGGGAGCAATTCCGGGCCGTTGTCGAGGATGGCCACGCCGCACTTCTGCAACTTCTGCATGTTCTCGGGCTTGAAGATCAGATCCCAGGAATCCACCGGGGCGTTGTCGCCCAGTACCGCTTTGACCTTGGCAATGTTGTAGCCGATACCGGTGCTGCCCCACAGGTACGGGAAGCCGTGCTCGTTGCCCGGGTCGTTGGTCTGCAATGCCTTGAGCAGTACCGGGTTGAGGTTCTTCCAGTTTGGCAACTGACTCTTGTCGAGTTTCTTCAGCGCGCCGCCTTCGATTTGCCGGGCCATGAAGTGGTTGGACGGGAACACGACGTCGTACCCGGATTTGCCGGTCATCAACTTGCCATCGAGGGTCTCGTTGCTGTCATAGACGTCATAGGTGAAGGCGATGCCGGTTTCTTTCTGGAAGTTTTTCGTGGTGTCCGGCGCAATGTAGTCCGACCAGTTGTAGATTTTGACGGTGTCGGCCGCCTGACTGATTGATGCGACCAGCATCAGCGGGGCCAGAGTCAGTGTCTTTCGGATCATGAGTCGATTCCTGTAAAGGTTGTTTTTGTTGGCAGGCAATCAAAGGATCAAAAATCAAAACTCAAAACTCAAAAAATCAAAACGTAGGTCTTGCGCACGGTTTCCTGGATGTCCCAGATGCCGAGGCTGTTGGCCGGCAACATCAGTGCGTCGCCGGCTTCTATGAGCAGGGGCTCACCGCCGTCCGGGGTGAAGGTGCAGCGGCCCTGGATGAAGTGACAGAATTCCTGGGCGACGATCTGTCGCCGCCAGCGCCCGGGTGTGCATTCCCAGACGCCGGTCTCGACGCCGTCGTCGCGTTCGACGCTGGTGGTCGAAGCCACGGCCACGGGGGTACCCAACGGCACGGCGACCGGATTGGACTCTTCCAGTTTCAGGGTTGCGGTGTTCTTGAATTGCGTGATGCTCATGGGAATACCTGTCGATGTAGCCTGTAGATGAAGAGCGCGCCGTTCAGTGCATGAAACCTTCCATGAAACCGGCGACCCCGCTGGCAAGCTTGCGGCGCCAGGGCGCGGTTGTCGGGTTGGCCAGGGTCTGGTCTTCATGGACAAAGCTGCGGATGATCGCGTTGTAGCCGAGCCAGCGGATGGGTTCCGGCTCCCAGGCCCTGAGTGCGTCGAGACCACGCTGGGGGATGACCCACGGCTGGCGTACCAGATCGGTGTCGCGGCCCAGAATCAGGTCGGCCAGCGTCCGCCCCCCCAGGTTGCTGGCGCCAACGCCCTCCCCGCCATAACCGCCAGACAAGGCAATACCGTTGGCCCGATCACAGAGCATGTGCGGCTTGAAATGCCGGGACATACCCAGGTTGCCGCCCCAGGAATGAGTGATCTGCACGTTTTTCAATTGCGGGAACAACTCGCCAAACAGATAGCGACGCAGCTGTTTTTCGTCAGAGGTCAGGTCGAAGTTGTGGCGTAACTTGCCCGCGAACCGGTACCCGCCTCGGGCGCCAAAGATCAATCGGTTGTCAGCGGTGCGCTGACCGTAGGTGACCTGGCGACTGGCCTCGCTGAACGCCTGGCCGCGACTCAGGCCAATTTCGTCCCAGGTGGCGGCAGACAATGGCTCGGTCGCGACGATCAGGCTCTGCACCGGCATCTGATACCGCCCCAATGGCGGCAAAGTGACGGAGTAGCCTTCGACCGCCGGCACCACCCAGCGACTGCGCACAGAAGCTTTCGCCGTGCGCAGACTGCCGGACTGCCAATGGGTGACCGGGCTATTTTCGTATATTTTCACCCCAAGGCGCTCCACCGCCCGGGCCAGCCCGCGTACCAGCTTGGCCGGGTGGATGGTCGCCACGTGCGGCGCGTAGATACCGCCATAGGGTTTGGCGACCCGGATCTGTTGCGCCAGTTGCTCCGGGCTCAGCCAGCGATAGTGGCTGTCGTTGAGGCCCTGGCGATGGAGATCGTCCAGATAGTGACGCAGGCTGGCCTCCTGCTCCGGGTAGCGTGCGGCGCAATACAGTACCCCGCCTTTGCGGTAATCGCAGTCGATACCCTCACGTTCGAGGACAACTTCCACTTCTTCCGGAATGCTGTGCAACAAATCGTAGGAGGCGCGGCGCTCTTCCACCGGCAAATTGGCCAGCAGGCGATCTTCACCCAGCAAGTTGCCCATCAGCCAGCCGCCATTGCGACCCGACGCGCCGAAACCGGCGGTTTGTGCTTCGACAATCGCGATGTTGAGGTCAGGTTTCTGCTGCTTGAGGTAGTACGCGGTCCAGAGACCGGTGTAGCCCGCGCCGATGATCGCCACGTCGACATCCAGATCCCGCTCCAGCGCCGGACGCGCCAACAAAGGCTCGTCGAGCTGGTCCATCCACAAACTGATAGTGCGCCACTCCGGCATGCAAGACTCCGCCACTCAAACTTCGATGGCGTCGATCCTAGTGCGTGGGCTCAGGGGCTGTCTTGCGCGCGTGCACGCAAAGAAATTTGTTTGACGTAGGCCTTGGGTGACTGGCCGGTGTGCTGGCGAAAACAGCTGTAGAACGCCGACAGCGAATTGAATCCGGCAGCGAAGGCCAGTTCATCGATACGCAGTGGCGGTGTGGCGGCATCCAGCGCGGCGAGCAAATGCTGCAAGCGCGCCTGATTGACGTAGCGGTAGAAGCTCTGCCCCAACACCTGGTTCAACAGATAGGAAATCTGATTACGGCTGTAGCCGCACTCCTTCGCCACCCGTTGCAGGTCGAGCTCAGGGTCAAGATAAGGCTGCTGACGCTGGAAATACTGTTGCAGGTCATCGGCCATGAAGCTCAATTGGCGTGGCGACAACCCGAGCCGGCTGACCGCCGGGCGCTGGTTGCCGGACGCTTTGCTTGCGGGCTGCTCATGCACCAATGAAGCGTATTCGTTGACCCGCCAGATCAGCCCGTCCTTGACGGTAATCGCTTCGCTGGCGCGGAACGATACCAACCCTTCACCGCCGCGCAGTGTGATGCGGTATTGAATGAACGCCGTGTCGCCGTCCAGTCGAATACGGTCGGAGTGCTCCAGCGCTTCATCCGGATCCCGGGGCATGCTGCTGCGCACGTATTCGCGCAATTCGGCCAGGCCCATGACCCGGTTCTGGAAAAAGTCGTTGTACTGTACTTCAGGGTGATAGAGCGCCATGACGCCATCCAGATCCCTGTGCTTCCAGCGCAAGTGATAGCGCATGACTGTCTCGCCCGTGGCCTGGGTTTGCAGCGGGCCATCATCATCGGCGTGCATTGAAAATCTCGACGGGAAAAAACCGAGCTTGCCCAACTTCCGCTTTGTCTTCAACGACTAAACAGATGATGGCTTTTGCCCGCAAATTGCGGATAAGAGTGAGCTGAATCAAAACAATGCCGGCAATCGCCAAACGGCCTGAAAAATCCACATTCTTTTCACATCCGGCTGCTACTTTTAAACACTGTCACTGGTTGAACCAATGAAGGTTCTTCCCTCCTACCATGAGCTAAAGGAAGCGCTCGAAGATGAAGGCGGGCAACACATGAATATAGGGTTCAGTAAGGTCACGTTTCCAAACGCCTGCCAGCTGATGCGCTGGCATTTTCATCCCATGGGGTTCGAGGCGAGCATGGACGCACCGGGCAGTATGATTGCCCGTCTGTTTGATCGTGCCACTGGCGAGACCATGATCGCCATTGCCGGTATTCCGTGCGCCACCGTCATGAATGCCGCGGATGTAGAACGAATAATCGAAGCGGTGGAAGATGAACTTGAAGCCTTCATTCCACCGGAGGCCATCAAGAGTTATGCCTGAAGGCTGTCCCCCCTGTAGGAGCGAGCTTGCTCGCGATGGTCGTTAACGATAACGCGTATTTACTGGCTAAACGCGGCGCTCTTGAGTCCATCGCGAGCAAGCTCGCTCCTACAAAATCAGGTCGTGGTTTGGCTTTTACGATGATCGACAAAAAACGCCTTGCCCTTGCCGATCCGGTCGGAGGCCTTGGGCATGTTCGCGGCCTGGGTGTCTTGCGCGTCGACGTACCAGTAGCAATGGCTGACGGCACGGGTAATACCCACGTACGCCAGCCGCAGGATCTCGTCCTTCTGGGCATTGTCGTAGGGTTCGCTGTCTCCGGCCTTGCCCAGGCCCGCCATCCGGTAAACCTGATTCTTGTAAGGCGAACTGGTCAGGTGCTGGCAGTCGCCCAGCAGAAACACTGCATCGGCCTGCAGGCCCTTGGCACTGTGATACGTCAGTTGCTTGAGTCTGCGAGCTTCATACGGCAAGCTAGAATCAACATTAACTACAGACTGAATATGCTCTTCTATCAATAACTTATCGCTACTTTTTCGATACAGCATCAAGATCGAATCGCCCTTTCGGTAATGCTCCATCAGGCGCTGGGCCATGCCTTGGTCATCACGATCGAGGACGTTCACTGGCAGCAATGCCTTGGGTTCACCGCTGGCCTTGGCTTTCTTCCCGGCAATCGCCGGTGCTGCCCGCACGATGTGTTCGGCAGCATCAATGATGTGCTGGTGGCTGCGGTAGTTGTCACTGAGCATGACCCTGGTGGTGCTCGGCGACGGGAACTCCTTGTTGAACTCCATGAAGTAGGTCGGTGAACTGCCGCGCCAACCATAGATGGACTGCCAGTCATCCCCCACGCAAAGTAGCGAGGAACGCTGGGCCCCGCGCCCGACATGCATCGCCGGTCCGCGACTGCGGATCTCGGCCAGGCTGGCCCTGATCCACGAGACGATTTGCGGCGAGACGTCCTGGAATTCGTCGATCATCAAGTGCGACAGCGGTCGCAACAGGTCATCGCCGAGCAGCTTGAGGTTCTCTGGCGAATGCTCGCTGAACAGGGCAAACATCCGGTTGTAAGTCATGATCGGCGGCTTCTGATCGAGCAAATGGTCTTCCAGTGCCCGCCAGTAAAGGCTCAAGGCCTCGAAGAAGAACCGGTCGGGGTCGTCCTTGGCGAAACTCATCTGCCCCACGGCGCTCGGCACATCCAGCCCGAGGTTTTCGATGAACCCGGCAGCGGCGACAAAACAATCGAGCAACGGCGCGGAAGCAAGCTCGCCCTTGACCTTGTAATCGAAGCCCGGCCCGGCGCTGGCATCGCCGGCGAGCGAGGCCAAAACACGCCTGGATGATTCGTAACTATCCAACCATATCAATGGTTTATGACAGAAAGCTTGAAACAGGGTGCGCTTTACTGCCCACTCTGCGCGCACTGTCAGTTTGGCGTTTGGACGGGCCACCTGCGGGTTTTCCCTAGGATCGAACCCTAGCACCACCCAGGCATCCAGGGACGGAATATAGCCGTGACAATGGAATTTCGAACCGTTGATATCAAACGATTGGCGATTCGGTTCGATACCCTTGATGGGCCAGGCACCGGCGCGAATCCACAGATCTTCAATGGCGTCGCACAATTCTTCATCGCGCTTGGCGGCCAGTTCGGTAACGCCGATGCGTTTCTGCACATCCGGGTGATCCCGCTCCAGCTCCTTGAGTTGCAAGGCATGGCGGGACAATGGCTTGATCAGCTCGCGAAAACGCTCATCGTCACGGTGCAGACGGTGATAGCAGGCGTTGAGCTGTTGGCGTTGAGCGTCGTTGATACGCAGATCGAACGGATTGCTGTCGACCTCCTCATCACCCTGTGCAGCCCGTAGGCTGAGGTTTTCGAAAGCCTGCAAACGCTCGAAACCCGGAAGGCTGCGCACCATCGGCAGGATCCGCGAGTGAAAGGTGCGCACCAGATCCCGCGCTTCCTTGAAGCTGATCGCGCGCCCCCAGAGCGCAAACAGTTCGATCAGCTTGTTGATGAAGTCCTTGCGCGACTCACGGGTGAAGGTCACCACCGTCATCGAACTCAGCTCGAAGCCCAGGTAATGGGTCAGCAGCAAGATACGCAGCACCAGCGTGGTCGATTTGCCTGCACCGGCACCCGCGATCACCGAGGTGGACGGCGTATCGCTGAAGATCATTTTCCACTGTGCGGCGCTGGGTTGGGCATGGGCCGGCAGCAACCGGGCGACATCAGCCTTCATGCGCTTCTTCAACTCGGCGTTCAACGGCAGGCGCCAATTGTCGAACAACAGGTCATCGACATTGGGTGGCCGGTGTTCAGTGGCACGCGTGTCACGGATCAGCAGGACCTGTCGACCTTCCTCCAGCCCTTCGAGCTTGCCTTCCTTGTAGCCGTAATCGACCCCGGCGCTGTGGCCGCTGCGAAAACCGTCGGCCTGGCCATGCAACCACGACGCACGATGCTGGGCATGCAGGCGGGTCAGGCTGTAACCGAAGAATCGGGCGAGCAGTCGCTTGATCAGCGGCATCTCGGTCAGAGGGCGAAGTTCAGGAGGAAGATCGGGGGTGTGTTGCGGCACGCGGACTGACTCCAGGGTGTGAGGCTGTTGAACGCTATGGTGTCTGCATTTGCCGCCGAGTTCTAGTGAATTGCTTATGACTCATTGGCTTATGCGATGAAGTGAAGGTTGGATGAGAAAGTTTCGAACTTGTTATATATCAATCCATTCGATTGGAATGGCGCATTTTTTACGCTTTTTATCGATTGTTACCTGTTGGAAGATGGCCGTCATCACTCACCGGTCTCGCTTCGTGGCCCAGGCGCCTCGCCCCATGACGAACCTTTTCTGGAGACGATCATGCTTGAACTCAGACCTTTCAACTCGCTCGGTGGCGCTCACCACGGCTGGTTGGATGCCCATCACCATTTTTCGTTCGCCGAATACTACGATCCCAAGCGTATGAACTGGGGCAACCTGCGGGTCTGGAATGACGACGTGATCGCTCCCGGCACCGGTTTCCCGCAACACCCACACCGGGACATGGAAATCATCACCTATGTCCGCGAAGGCGCCATTACCCACCAGGACAACCTTGGCAACAAGGGCCGGACCGAAGCGGGTGACGTCCAGGTCATGAGCGCCGGTACCGGGATCGCCCACAGCGAGTACAACCTGGAAGCGGCACCGACCAAGATTTTCCAGATCTGGATCATCCCGAATGAATCCGGTCTGGCCCCGTCCTGGGGCGCCAAGCCGTTCCCGAAAGGCGAGCGCGAAGGTTTTGTCACCCTGGCCAGCGGCAAGGCAGGCGACGATCAGAGCCTGCGCATCCGCGCCGATGCCCGGCTGGTAGCGGCCAATCTGAAGGCCGGCGAGTCTGCCGAATACCATTTGGACAACGGTCGTCGCGCGTACCTGGTTCCGGCCACCGGGGCCATTGAAGTCAATGGTTTGCGTGCACAAGCTCGAGACGGCGTCGCGGTTGTCGATGAGCAGGTGCTACGCGTAACGGCCATCGAGGACAGCGAGATCGTTCTGGTGGACCTGGCGTGATCCGCTGAGCGAAATCGAAAAAAAGGGGCGACCGTTTTGGTCGCCCCTTCTTTATTGCTGCACCGAACCCATTGTGGGAGAGGGCTTGCTCGCGAAAGCGGTATCAGCTTCAACATCAATGTTGACTGAAACATCGCCTTCGCGAGCAAGCCCGCTCCCACAGGGTTGTGTGTTTACTTCGCGGAAATGGCGCCATCCACCAGCGTTTGCGCCTCGGCCACCAGTTGTTTGAGGTGGTCGTCGCTGACAAAGCTTTCGGCGTAGATCTTGTAGATGTCTTCCGTGCCCGACGGACGCGCCGCGAACCAGCCGTTTTCAGTCATGACTTTAAGACCGCCAATGGCCTGGTCATTGCCCGGTGCGTGGCTGAGGATGCTCTGGATCGGCTCGCCGGCCAGTTCGGTCGAAGTGACCTGTTGCGGCGACAGCTTGCTCAACAGCGCTTTCTGTTCCGGGTTGGCCTTGGCGTCGACCCGTACCGAGAACGGTTCACCCAGTTCATCGGTCAAAGCACGATACGCCTGGCTCGGGTCGCGACCGGTACGGGCAGTCATTTCAGCGGCCAGCAGGGCCGGAATCAAGCCGTCCTTGTCGGTGCACCAGACACCACCGTCCTTGCGCAGGAACGACGCACCAGCGCTTTCTTCACCGCCGAAACCCAGCGAACCATCGAACAGACCATCGGCAAACCATTTGAAGCCAACCGGCACTTCGTACAGGCGACGACCCAGGCGCTTGGCCACGCGATCGATCAAGCCGCTGCTGACCACGGTTTTACCCACGGCGGCATCGGCGCGCCATTGCGGACGATTCTGGAACAGGTAGTCGATGGCAACGGCGAGGTAGTTGTTCGGCGCCAGCAAACCGCCGGACGGTGTGACGATGCCATGGCGGTCGTGGTCGGGGTCGCAGGCGAACGCCACGTCAAAACGCTCTTTCAGGCCGATCAGGCCTTGCATGGCGTGGCTGGACGATGGGTCCATGCGGATCTGGCCGTCCCAGTCGACGGTCATGAAGCGGAAGGTCGGGTCGACCTCTTTGTTCACCACATCCAGGTCCAGACGGTAATGCTCGGCAATCGCCGACCAGTAGCGCACCCCTGCTCCACCCAGTGGGTCAACACCCAGGCGCAACTTGGCTTCGCGGATGGCGTCGAAGTCGATCACGTTGATCAGGTCGGCGACATAAGTATTGAGGTAATCGTGACGATGGGTGGTGCTGGCCTTGAGTGCCTGCTCATGGCTGATGCGTTTGACGCCAGCGAGCTTGTTGGCCAGCAGTTCGTTGGCCTTGGCTTCGATCCACTTGGTGATGTGGGTGTCGGCCGGACCACCGTTGGTTGGGTTGTACTTGTAGCCACCGCTTTGCGGCGGGTTGTGGGACGGCGTGATGACGATGCCATCCGCCAGGCCCGTGGTGCGCCCGCGGTTGTAGCAGAGAATCGCATGGGAAATGGCCGGCGTCGGCGTGTATTCGTCACCTTCGGCGATCATCACGGTCACGCCATTGGCCGCCAGTACTTCGAGGGCACTGGCGCCAGCCGGCGTGGACAACGCGTGGGTATCGATGCCGACAAACAGCGGGCCATCGATGCCTTGAGCTTCGCGATACAGGCAGATGGCCTGGCTGATCGCCAGCACGTGCCATTCGTTGAAACTCAAGTCGAACGAGCTGCCCCGGTGCCCGGACGTGCCAAAGGCAACGCGCTGGGTTGAAATCGCGGCATCAGGCTGGCCGGTGTAATAGGCCGTTACCAGTCGCGGGATATCGACCAACAATTCTGCCGGTGCCGGTTTACCCGCAAAAGGACTGAGTGTCATGCAAAACCTCTGGAATAGAGTGGTTCAGGAATTGGGTCGCAGTTTACTGGCAGTTTGACCGCAAGGCGATGGGATCGATCCAACAGAGTGCAGGATGTTATTTTTTGCCTCATTCACTCAATGGATTCCAGGCGCAGCGCATCCCCCAACAAGCCCAGTGCGGCGGCCAGGTTGTGATCGCCGCCGAACGTATGGCTCAGGCGCAAATGCTGCCCGTGCAGGCCGTGGAGGCTGAACAGTTCTCCCGGCGCGATGACCACTTGATGCTCCAGCAGGCGCTGGAATACACGACGTACATTGACCCGACGCAAGGAGCGCACCCAGATCGTTGCACCGCCTTCAGGCTCGACGAAATGCAAGGCATCGCCCAATCGCTCCTGCAACAACAGGGTCATTTGACTCTTGCGCTCCTTGAGTAACCGTCGCAGCACCAGCAGGTGTTGATCGATGCGACCGCTGCTGTACAAACGGGCAATGGCTTTCTGGCGAATCGGCGAGAGACGGAACGAGCGCAGCAGAAAGTGCCGTTGCAGCTCAGCGCTCAAATGCCGTGAAAGCAGATAACCGTAGGGCGCTTCCGGACCGATGGCTTTCTCGAATGTGGAAAACACTATCAGCCGTGCCGGGTCCAGCAAGTCTCGAAACCGCACGCTGCCCAGGTCGAATCCGAGTTCACCATAACAGTCGTTTTCCAGCACCCAACTTTCGTGCGTAGCCAACAGCCGGGCAATCGCATGCCGGTTTTCGTCGGGCGCCAGGCTGCCACGGGGCATGTTCAGGGCCGATGAAAGCATCACCAGCCGCACCGGTTCGGTATCCAGCAGCACTTTGAGCCGTTCCGGATCCAGGCAGCCATCGGCTTGCACGGGCCATTCGATCACCTGCACGCCGCAGGTTTGAAACAAACGCAGGATCGTCCAGTCGCACGGTGATTCGACCACTACGGTGGCGTCTTTCAGGTCCAGCACGGCAATCAGGATTTCCAGTACACCGCGAAGGTCGGCGCCGATGTAGACATCATCGGCGTGCCAGTACCGCATCGGAGAAGTGGTATAGCGTGCTGCCAGGGCGGTGCGCAGTTCGAGTTCGCCGCAGGGTTGCGAAGGCGACTGCGGCTGACGGGGATACTGGCGCAGCAACTCCCGCTCCAGCAGCAACAAAGGACTGTCGAGCGGCTGCAACAAGGCTGGTTCATCGGCGCTCAAGACCAGCATCCCCGGACGCCTGGCATTGACGTAGACTGCTTCCAGCAGGTCGCTGCCGCTGTCCAGCAGGTTGATTGAGGACACGGGCAACGCGTAGTAACCGGACTTGGCCACCGAATAGACCCGCCCTTCTTTCTCCAGCAGCGAATAGGCGTACTGAATGGTCGAGATCGACACATTGAGTCGCTCCGCCAGATGCCGCAACGACGGCAGGCGGATGCGCGAATCACCTTCAGACTCGTTGATCAGGCTGGCCAGGTATCGGTAAACCGCCTGGTACGCGAAGTCCGTTTCTCGTGGACCTTTCATGGGTGAAGACCGACCACACTGGCTGCAAATCCGCCCACGTTCAGTGACCCGCTGACCATTCATCCACCCACGCGATGCCGGTGTCGGGATCGCCCACACCGTTTTGCAACGCGGTCCTTTGGATCACTGCTTCAGGCGCCCCGCTATCGCTTCCGGGCACCCACTCCATGCGATAGAGCTGGCCAACCAGACTCGCGGGCAATCCGCTGACATCCGTCATCCATTGCATGATCTGTTCGGCGACCGGATGCCCCTGCATGGCCCGGTGCAGCTCAGGCATGGCCACCAGCATGCCCGGATGGCACTGACGCAGGAAACGCTCAAGCCCCGCGCCTTTTTCGATAAAAGGCGCAAAAAGCAGGCACACCAGTTGTGCCTCGCTCAGGCCCAGGTTCTTTTGCGCCTCGGCCGCCGCGCGGACGCGCTGTTCGGTCAGTGTCGCCGGGTTGCCGAATACCTCGATGGCCTGCTCGCACAGGCGCTCAGGCAAGCGTTTGCGGCGCATCATCACCAAGGCACGTTGCAGGTATTGCGCAACGCCGGCCTCGTAGCTGCGGCCCTGCACAAAGCACGCATGCAGCCCCCTGACGTGCGCCGAGATCGATGGACTGACAAATTCGCTGTCACTGATCTGCGCGGACAGTTCGTCAGGCTGGAACCCGAGAAATTCAGTCAGCAATGGCCAGCGTTCTTCCAGGTTGCTGACCAGCAGGTCGTGAATGTCGATGCAGGTCGCGCGGCGACAGGCCTCAAAGCGTTCTTGCGGACGCCATCGGGCCTGGCCGTAATCCGTGTAGAACGCGTGATAACAATCGCTGCCCAGTTCATCAAGCAACGCAAACAACCCCGAAAAACCGGCTTCGCCCGCATGCGAAGGTTTGAGTCCTGCCTTGGTGACGGCACGTTTCAAACCGTCGATGAACTGCTTCTGCTGACGCGGCGTATCGCTGATGAGCAAAGCGTCGACACCACCGTCCCAGCGGGCAATTTGTCCGTAGAACTCCCCCGTCGCCAGATAACCGTCATCCCACAGGTCGAACCCGTCGCGCCACTCCCGGCGATGGCCGATCATCAGCAGGTTCAGGCGGCTGGACTCGCGACCGGCGTCGGAGATCGGCGTCAGGTGATTGAACGGCAAGACTTCCCGATCATCGACCATCAACACCTCGACCCGGGGATCGTCATAGACAAACAAGGCGCTGTTGGTCCGGTGCATGTTTTCCACGGCCGTGCAGCTTGCCCCGTTCAGCCGCAAGGAGGCTATGCGCAAATGGAATGTCGCCGGCGCCCGAGTGGCGATGGTCAACTGCGCAGCACGCAACAGTGCCAGGGCGTAGCAGTTGTCACGGCCGCCAGACTGGATCGCCAACACCTTGTAATCGCCAATGTGCTCCATGCCCCCCGCCGCTACCGCCAGACGCTGAATCAACAATTGCAGTGCGGTGCGTTCGGCACGCGAGAAAAAACCGAGCAATCGCTGCAGCACTTGTTGATAGACATAGTTCATCGCTTGGTCATGGATGCTGGTCATCTTTATTTACCTGATACTCGTAAGTTCAATATCGCGCAGACAGCAAATCCCGTTGGACTGTCTGCACGAATGGAGTCATGGACTTTATTGCCAAATGCTAACACTTGAATTTTTCGGCAATCATTTGAAACGATCGCAGCGCCCCCTCGTGCGAACGACGAAAGCGAGGCCGTAACGCCCGGCTGGCAAGGGTTTGATCGATTGAAATCGGGGTCTTAGGAAACGTCCGACAAAGTCCCACAGACGTTTAATACAAGAAATAAAGAAGAAAGTTGTCGCTGAGTTTTTGGCAACTACACAACAACGAACTAATTTTGAGAGGTGCACCGGTGGCGCACATTGAAAAGTTCCAACCAGACACCCAGCCATGACTCATTCCTTGAGATGAAAGTAATCATTCAATTATCAGGGCTTAGTGGCTGATTAGAAGCTACAGATTACGAGCAAAAACCAGTTCAGTTGCTGGACCGGCCTGCGGATCGACGGGTTTCGCGGGCTGAAACGAAAGAGTCCGTGTGGGCACGGACTCTTGGGAGCGCTCTTGGGTAAGTGTTACGCCGGTTCGACCTGCAGCGCGACCCGTTCACGACACGGGCATTCGTCCATGTAGCGGTGCGCCTCGACAACCTCGGCAAACGGGAAGACCCGAGTCTTGAGCGGCAACAGCACGCGGTCAGCGGTCAACTGGTTGATGTCGCGCAAGGCACGTTGCAGTGCGACCTGGTCCTGGATGATGCCCAGTTCCGGCTTGCCGGTGAAGTTGCCGATGCAG
This sequence comes from Pseudomonas sp. GW821-FHT01C01, assembly GCF_059422645.1. NCBI lineage: Bacteria > Pseudomonadati > Pseudomonadota > Gammaproteobacteria > Pseudomonadales > Pseudomonadaceae > Pseudomonas > Pseudomonas sp. GW821-FHT01C01. The sequence continues at coordinate 51,075 of NZ_JBWKXF010000032.1, forward strand.
TGCACGAAGAACTGAATGTTCTTCTGGAACGCTGCGCAAGCCGGGAATGGCGTCTGGTTGCCGCCTTGCAGGCCGTACAGCACCAGGCTGCCGCGAGGCGCCAGTACATCACCTAACAGCGACATCTGCGGGCCACCCAAACCATCGAACACCACGTCCACGCCGCGGTTGTCTGTGATTTTGTTGATCCGCATGAGCAGATCTTCTTCCTCGGTAACGATGACTTTTTCGGCGCCCAGTGACAGCAGATACTCACGCTCTTCTGCTGACTTGGTTGCGGCAATCACTCGAACACCCAAAGCCTTGCCCAGTTGTACGAACGAAGGTCCGGCGCAATGACTCGCGTCAGTCACCAGGGCGAATTGCCCGGGCTTGACCCGTGCCAGGTCGGCATAAGCGAAATAGGCGACCAACAGCGGCGTGTAATGCACGCTGGCTTCGATCGGGCTGAGTACGTCCGGGTAACGGGTCAGCGACGAGCGCGGCAGTACAATCAGTTCGCCATAGACCGGATAGTCGTTCGGGCTTTGGGCCGGGAAACTCGCGACCTTGTCACCTATCGCCAGGTCATCGACACCCTCACCGACAGCCGTGACGATACCGGCCATTTCCTGGCCAAGGCCCGAAGGCAGATGGGCGCGGGACGACGCCAGGTTCTGGCGCCAGAGAGTGTCGTACCAGCTGATGCCAATGGCTTCGACGCGCACCTGCACTTCACCCGGTGCAGGCAGAGCGGCCGCATGCTCTTCGCATTTGAGCACCTCGGCTGGACCAAACTTGTGAAAACGGATCGTGCGGGACATCGCAAACCTCGCCAAATAAACCTCTAATGCCATGAACTCTAGCTGGGCTTTCAACCCAACACTATCAGTGGCTATTAATAGTCGACATGCCTGTCATTGATTCCGCAGCGGCGGCAACATTGTCAATTGCCGTAAGAAATCGAAGCCGCTTTTGTAGGAAATCTGAATTACTCGGTGCAGAGTACCAGTCTTTCCCCGTAATATTCCTGCTGGCCATTGTTCTCATATGGCCGCTCACGTCAAGTTTGCTGACTCTGCCAGGACTCCAGATGAATCGTAATGACCTGCGTCGTGTCGACCTGAACCTGTTGATCGTTTTCGAAACATTGATGCATGAACGCAGCGTGACCCGTGCTGCAGAAAAACTGTTCCTCGGCCAGCCAGCCATCAGTGCGGCGCTCTCGCGCCTGCGCGGGCTGTTCGATGATCCTTTGTTTGTGCGCACCGGCCGCAGCATGGAGCCGTCCGCCCGGGCGATCGAGATTTTCGCCCTGCTCTCGCCGGCACTGGATTCGATTTCCACGGCGGTCAGCCGTGCGGCCGAGTTCGATCCTGCCACAAGTACCGCCGTGTTCCGCATCGGCCTTTCGGACGACGTCGAATTCGCCTTGCTGCCAATGCTGCTCAAGCGTCTGCGTGCCGAATCACCGGGGATTGTGCTGGTGATACGCCGGGTCAACTACATCCTGATGCCGGGGTTGTTGGCATCCGGCGAGATATCCATCGGCGTCAGCTACACCACCGACCTGCCAGCCAACGCCAAGCGCAAGGTACTGCGCCGCAGCCAGCCGAAGCTGTTGCGCGCCGACACCGTGCCGGGGCCGTTGAGCCTGGATGACTATTGCGCCCGCCCCCATGCACTGGTGTCGTTCGCCGGTGACCTCAGCGGCTTTATAGATGAAGAACTGGAAAAACTCGGGCGCAAACGTCATGTGGTACTCGCGGTGCCGCAGTTCAATGGCTTGAGTACCTTGCTGGCCGGCACTGACATCGTCGCAACCGTGCCGGACTACACGGCTGATGCACTGACTGCCGCCGGCGGTGTGCGGGCAGAAGATCCGCCGTTGCCGGTGCGCAGCTTTGAACTGCACATGGCCTGGCGAGGGTCGCAGGATAATGATCCGGGGGAACGCTGGTTGCGCTCGCGGATTCAGATGTTCTTCGGGGATCCGGATAGCCTTTGAAAGAGGCCGGCACTTCTCTCGTCAAGGGCGCATTAGATGGATTTTTACCATCCAAACGCCCGCTACTGCCGATTGAGACCAGCTCTACTCTACCTTTCCCACCTTGAGACATTACAAGGCGAAGGCTTCGGTTTGGTATGGGCAACTGACCGCGCAGCCGGCCGCTTGGCGATCTCACGGTCAGCGAAAGATCGCCATTGGCAGCTGTAACTTATTTACTGCAAGCGCATTCGTTTTATGTCCCTCTGCGGCGGCTCTCCGAACAGACGGCTGTATTCGCGACTGAACTGCGACGAGCTTTCATAGCCCACCAACCCGCCCGCACTGCTCGCGTCGACATTCTGACTTAGCATCAACTGTCGAGCCGCTTGCAGCCGCAATTGTTTCTGATACTGCAGCGGACTCATGCCTGTTACGGTGCGGAAATGCTGGCGAAAGGTAGACGGACTCATGTGTGCATTCGCCGCCAAGTCGTCCATGCGTAGCGCATGGCGAAAGTTAAGTTTCAGCCAGGCAAGCGTCTTGACGATGTGTTGGCTCGGTGAGCCCGCGGCGACGACATGTAGCAACTGCGAACCATGAGCACCGCTTAACAGTCGAGCAATGATCTCTTCCTTGATCAGCGGCGCGAGTGTTTCAAGCAGTTCAGGCTCACTGAGCAGTCCGACCAAACGCTCCATTGCATCAAGCACCGCGGCGTCCAGCGCCTGTACGGTGATGGGCCGGAACCCTTCATCCTTCATGCGCTGTGACAACCGCATGCGCTCGGCGAGCTGTATCACCGTGGCGCTGTCGAACGTCAGCATCATGCCCAGAAAAGGTTGTGTGACACTGGCCTGAGTCACATGTGAAATGACCGGCAGATCAACGCTGGTAACCATGGACTGACCGGGCGCGTAACTAAGCACTTCCTCCCCCACCATGACCTGCTTGCAGCCTTGCAAGGTCACACCAATGCCCAGTCCATAAATACAGTGCACAGGCGCAGTGGAAGACTTGCGTCGATGCAGGCTCAGGCCGGGAACGGCGGTGATCAGGTCGCAATCACTGCGCACAATCTGGCTGACGACGCCGGCGAGACGACTTGTGTCGCTGGCAGTTTGGTGACTTTTGGCAGCAGGCTGCACAGTGCTCTCCTTGAAAACATGAAATCTATAGCTGGTCACGAACGATGCCGTTGCTCACACGAACAATGTCTGCCATGACCGCCAAATTCGAGTGCGTGCTCGCCGTTGGCTCTGGCGCCTACCAGCGGGGGCAGATTCAACTCGCCCAATTCTGCAGCCAATACGCATAAGGGGTTGGCAGCACCGCCGAAGGGTTCTGAATGTTCAGGGCTCGTGCCGCCTGAAACGGCCAGTGCGGGTTCGCCAGTAAACCGCGAGCGAAACACACCAGGTCGAGCTGCCCATTACGCACGAAATCATCCGCTTGCCTGGCATCGGTGACCATCCAACTGGTGCCCACCGGCAGGCCAGTTTCCGCGCGAACCTTCTCGGCATAAGGCACCATGAAGTTCGGTGCCCAAGGCACGGGTTCACCTGCGGTAGAGAGCGCCAAGGAGACGTCGACAAAATCGACCCCTGCCCCTTTAAGCCAATCCAGCACCTGAATCGACTCGGACAAAGACCGCTCCGCCTCCTGACCAAACTCCACCACGCCCAGGCGCACGGCCAGAGGTAAATGGGCCGGCCAGACTCGCTTGACCGCAGCCACAGTCTCAATCAGGAACCGTGCACGGTTCTCTAGGTCTCCCCCGTAGCGGTCGCTACGAAAGTTAGCGTGCCGAGACAAAAAGCTCTGGCCGAGAAAGCCGTGCGCGAAATGCAGCTCCAGCCATTCAAACCCCGCCTCCAACGCCCGGACTGCAGCTCTGGCGAAATCGTGTTGTGTGCGCTGAATGTCTTCGCATGTCATCTCCCCGGGGATATGAGGGGTACCGGGCATAAAGGGCAATGCGCTAGGTGCGATCGGCTGCCAGGCATGAGGATAGGACTCCGGTAGTGGTGCCCCGCCTTGCCAAGGTGCTGTGCAACCGGCTTTACGGCCAGCATGTCCAAGCTGAATACCTGCCACTGCCCCAGCCGCCTTGATGGCATTTGCCACAGATGCAAAACCAGATATTTGTGTGTCACTCCAGAGCCCGGCATCACCCAAGGTTATCCGCCCCCTCGGTGAGACGGCTGTGGCCTCGACCACCACCAGACCAACTCCCCCCTTGGCCAGGGTTTCATAGTGGGTCTGGTGCCATTCATTCAGCAATCCGTCACGTGCCTGGTACTGACACATCGGCGAAGCCACGATGCGATTGCGCAGAGTGACGTCTTTCAGGGTATAGGACGTGAAAAGAGAGGCCATCGTGCGGTCCTGCTTCGCTGATCAGAATGACCACAGTATGAGGCGGCTCCGGCATCAGCCGGTTGCCTGATTGACGCTGTTGTTTGCACGATTCAACGGAGTTTTGTAACGCCAGCTTGCCACAGCCAGATATTACAAAGTATTTCAGACCGCCTTAATGCCTAATCCAATGAGGCCACTCTACAGTCGATGAAAGATGTAGTCGACGTGCGGCCGATCATCCAGAGCAACACCCGCCGCCTGCAGTTGCTGCTTTAACCCGGGGTCATCGATTCGTATCTTCCAGTCGTGGCTTGCCAGTGCCCACATCCCGACGTCGTAATGATCAATAGCCTTAAGTAGAGACGCTCGATCAGGCAAATACACCGCCAGCGCATTGCCCTTCCAGGCGGCAACGCCCAGCCCCATGGTTTCGCATACGGCAATCTTGGCCTGTGCATCGTCCCTGTCGGCCTGACGGGAGCGTTCGACATGATCGGCCAGTACCGGGTCGACGATCCGGTCGGTGAACAAGACCTCGCCCTGCTCCCAGACCTCGGGCGGGCAAGCCTTGTTTTCCGGGTTCAGGGCAATAAACGGATTAATTTCCATTGGATAGATACGGCAAACCAGCGGCCGCTCCTCATAGATACCGCAGCGATCGTCTTCGCCCAGGCTCGGGCATTGCTGCAGCGCATTACCTGCGAACACCGCAACTACCCGAATCCGGGCATCACCGCTCGCGACCTCCACCGCCCGTTGCGCACTGTGGGCATACTGCCGAGGGTCCGACTGCCAGGTCGATTCATCGAATGCCTCCAGGATCACGGCCACCTCATGCCCGCGCTGAAGCCACTGCCTTGTCTCGTTCAACGTCAGAGGGATCAGACGCCCTTTGCAGCAAATCCCGCAGCCATTACAGGCAAACCGGATAGCGTTGTTTTCCATATCAAGCACTCACAGCCGTTTTCGAATGCCCATGGAGTGCCTGGCACGCCGCTAGCTGCGTGCCAGGCCCCGATGGCTCACACGGAGTATGTGAAGCGCCGTGTGGATCGGGTTACCGGATCCGGGTACTTGCTTGCCTGGTTCAAGGAGATTGCTGAGCGACCAGTGCCCGGCAAAGGCGCCAGACACTGGAAGTGTTGAGCACAGCCCCATGAGACAACGTCAGGCAATGTGCTTGTCGAACCAGTCCAGGATCAGTTGAGGGTGCTGCCCGAAGTAGTTGTAACCCTGAAATCTAAGGTCTGTTCCTTCGATCCAGAATAGCTCTTTGTCTTTGGAAGACAGGGTGTCGAAGATCTCCTGAACATTGGAAGGCTTGGTCAGGAAGTCATCGCGCACTTGAGCGACAAAGGTCGGCAAGGTCACGGCTTTGGCATACTCCATGGGCCAGACATCCGCCAGGTGATAGCCGGTGCGCCGATGCAGCGCGGCGTCGAAGCGTTCGACGCCATTAGTGATTTTTTGCCGCTCCACCGCTGTTTCCACAAACACCCTTGGCGTTACCGGCTGCAGCGCCACCAGCGCTTTGACATGTTTGAATTCTTTCGGGTGCTTCTTGATCCCGACGATGGTGGCGTTGGCTCCCAGACAGCGGCTGTACAGCACCGTCTTCATGTTTTTTGTATCCGGTCGGGACTTGGCGTAGCGCAGCGAACCCACCACATCGCGGTACTCCAGCACCCCGTGACCATTGACGCCGCCACTGCCCATGCCGCTCCGACCATGATTGCGCAGGTCGTAGGCAATGATGTTGTAGCCCGCATCATGCAAAGCCTTGTACTCCGGGAGGAAGTTCACCTCGAAGCCACCGAAGTCGGTCCAGGGCGCCAGGTGCCCAGGGTAACCATAACGGTTGCACGGCATCGGATGATTGCAGATCACCAAACGATTGGACTTACCAGGAATGAACCAGCCTTCAATGGTCACCCCATCCATTGCCGGGAAGAAAATTTCCTCGTACTCCATGCCGTATTCGTTCGGCCAGCGCAGAATCGGCGTACGTGTCGAGTGCGCCATCAAATCGGCGAGACCGTTAATGAACGCGTCGGATGGGTCTTCTGTGGTGACGGTCATCTTTTGTTGCTCCGCAGCCTGGGCAAAGGACAGTGTCGAGGTGATCACAGGCAGTGTGGCCAGCGCTGCTCCGACTTTGAGCATGTTGCGGCGGCTTTGCGAGGGCGCGTTGGATGGGGGGAATAGCATATCGAGTGGCTCGTTCATGTCAGGCTCCGGACATCTGCTGAAGGGGTTGGGACTGCAAAGACCTGGCGTCGGATTACTGCGGTGCTGGCGCATAACCTTCAGTAATTACGACGGAGCCTTCGGTAGCGGCCATTCGAAGTTTTTTAGCCGCGGTGTACTCCGGCGAGTTGTAGAACCGCTGAGCCTCGGCAAGGCTTGGAAACTCGGCAATGGCCATCACCGACTTGGGTTTTCCTTCAACAGCCGTGGAATTGAGGTTGAAAACAATCACCTTGCCACCGTACTTCGGTGCCAGCGGGCCTGCGGCTTCCATGTAACGCTGGAAGGTCGCCTGATCGTTGATCTGGTAGTTGGCGATCATGTAGCCGTGCGGTGTTGGATCCTGAGCCAGACAGAGACCGGCAAACGCGAATGTGATTGCAGCGACAGAAGCGGTGACCCATTTTTTCATCGTACGAACTCCCATGAATTTGAATAACAAACGAAACCCCAGATGAGCCGGATCGGTCATCGATGGGCCATCGTGGTTTTCAAAGTATGTGAGGGTGTGCCAGGAGGGAGTTGCCGGTTCTGCTGCTTCTACTGCCTGATCCAGCGAATTGACGCTCAAGGTTAAAACAGGTGTCCGTTGACGGATGCATGGACACCTGAGGCCGCCGTCCTGCATGGGCCACGGGTGCCAAATACCCGGAGCGACCATGCACTGAGTCCGACGATGTATCTATAGCGGTACCGCACCGATCTGCTTAAGCAGCCCCAATAGATCAGGCTGACCATGCTCTTCAACTATTTGACCATCGGCGAATCGATAGAAATTGACCGCCTTGACCTCGATAGTCTTTCCGGAGGGTGGAACACCGAGGAAGCTTCCATGATGCGTACCGCGCATCGTAAAGCGCGCGGCCACCTTGTCGCCCTCAATAATCAGTTCCTCAAGCGTCCACTGAATATCTGGAAAGCCTGCGCGCATCATCGCAATGATCTCCTGATAGCCGTCCGGCCCCTGCAAAGGCTCGGAACGCCCCGGAACGAAAAACATCGCCTGCGGAGAGATCAACTCCCCGGCCAATTCATCGCTCGCAGTGTTTATGAAATCAGTGAAGCGCTTCATCAGAAGCTTTTTTGATCCCGTTTCCATGATGGTTTCCCCTTTCTATGTCAGTCGGTTGTAAACGGCCGGCAATGGATGAGATGTTGACGAGAATCACGCCTCATCGTGAGCAAGAGAGGACGACAGCTGACGGTAGGCGTCAGCCTGTGCCAGTAGCACGTTGGCCTTGGCCTCGAAGGTCTGCACCGCGTCGGCGCCCGCGGCGAAACGAACCGGTGGCTCGTCGAGCCCTGCAAGCTGCACAATCGCGTCGGCGAGCTTGGCAGGGTCACCGCCCTGTTTGCCGTCCATGCCACTCCAGGCCGTGACGGTCTCTCGCGTCCGCTGGGCATAATCGTCGATGGAGGGTGGTGCGAAAGTGGTGGAATCGGCCGTCAGCAGTTCAGTACGGAAGAAGCCCGGCTCAACCAACATCGTGCGAATGCCAAAGGGTTCGATCTCTGGCGCGAGGGACTCGATCCAGCCTTCGAGACCAAATTTTGCCGCCGCATAGGCCGTGCAGAACATGCCGCCAGCGATGCCCGCCGTGGAGGAAATGGTTAGCAACAGACCAGAACGTTGCTTGCGCATTACCGGCAGTGCTGCACGAGCGACGTTCATCGGCCCGAACAGCAGCGTTTCGATCTGACTGCGCACCTGTTCCGGGCTGAGCTCTTCGAAGAAGCCCGCATAGAAGTTACCGGCATTATTGACCAGTACATCAATCTCCCCGAACCTGCCGATGGCGGCCTTGACCGCGTGTTGGGCATCATCGGGACGGGTAACGTCGAGCTTGAGGGTCAGCAAGTCTTCATGTTCACCGATTGCCGCCAGCACTTTCCCGGCATCACGGCCGGTGGCAACGACGGCATGTCCGGCAGCGAGTGCCGCTTTGGCAATGTCTACACCCAGTCCACGGCCAGCACCGGTGATGAACCAAACTTTTTTCTCAGTCATGTGATTGTTCCTTTTCTAACGAGTGCCTATTGTGTCGAGCCTCTCCTTTTGATTGCTGCATCAATCGGCGTATTCATTGCCTAAAATGACGAATATTGTGTCAGTTCAACCCTCTTCGCTCTGACCTCACGCAGCAGTTCTTCACGGCTCGTGAAGGGGCTCAGGCGATAAGCTTCCATGCCTCCGCTTACTCCGCCTGATCGACAACGCGCATCTGCATTTCATTCATTCGACCGCCGTGCACCTTGAGCCTGGATAGCGCCGCGTGGATCTCACTCAGGTCTGCGGACGTCAATTGAACGCTGACGGATGCCAGGTTCTCTTCCAGGTGATCCAATCTGCGCGTGCCTGGAATCGGAACAATCCAGGGTTTCTGGGCCAGCAGCCAAGCCAGCGAGATCTGCGCGGGAGTGGCGCCCTTGCGTTTCGCAAACGCCTTGAGGAAATCAATGATCGGGGTGTTGGCTGCCAGGTTCTCAGGGCTGAAGCGGTCGAATCCAGCTCGCAGGTCCGTCTTCGGATCGAGCCGGGGTCGGTCATTCAGAGTGCCAGGCAAATAGCCCATTCCTAGCGGCCCCCATGGCACGAAACCGATCCCGAGTTGCTCGCACGCTGCAAGCACGCCGTTTCGCTCCACCTCTCGCTCCATCAGCGAGTACTCGGTTTGAACAGCCGTCACCGGCTGGACTGCGTGCGCCCGACGAATCGTGCTGGCACTCGCTTCGGAGAGGCCGAAATGCAACACCTTGCCCTCCTTGATCAGTTCCCGGATCACACCCGCGACCTCTTCGATCGGCACTGACGGGTCGACTCGGTGTTGGTAGTAGAGATCAATGTGGTCCGTGCGCAGGCGTTTGAGCGAACCTTCAATCACTGCCCTGATATGTTCAGGACGGCTGTTGAGACCGCCAACTTCGATGTCGAAACCAAACTTGCTGGCGATGACCACTTGATCACGAAAAGGGGCAAGCGCCTCGCCGACCAGATCTTCGTTGGTATGCGGGCCATAGACTTCAGCCGTATCAAAGAAGGTGACGCCCTTTTCATAGGCGCTGCGAATCAGCTTGATGCCTTCAACTCTGTCCGCCGGCGGGCCGTAGTTGGCGCTGATGCTCATGCATCCCGAGCCCAACTCTGAGACAACCAGGCTGCCAAGTTTGCGCTGCCGCATGACAGGTCCTCCATCAAAGGTGCCATGAGTGCGGTCCGATGTGCTGGCCCACGACAAAGGGCTGACGGCCAAACCAGTGCCAACGATGGCCGAGTTGATCAGCACGTCACGACGACTGAGGGTTCGTAGATCCCGGGAGCTTGATCCAGGAGTCTCTCTATCCTTTTCCATGGGGGGGGCCTGTTCGGTAGATCCAATGCTTGAAGTATGCGTCGACCAATAGCCCAAAGAGTTGCCCGATCTACCTCTTTCATTGCCTGATTCAATCACCGACTCAAGAATTTCAAGCGTCCTGGTCGCGCTCGTGACGCTCAACTCATCCATCAAATTGGGCAATCATCGAAGCGGATCGAGCATTCGACCCAGGAAGTACGGCGCTACAGTTGGCAAACGCCTGGAACACTGATCCCACTCATTCATGGAGAACTGTCCTGCTATGAGCGCACTGAACATCAATGGCCGTGACTACACGGTTGACGTAGACCCTGGCACCCCGATTCTCTGGACTTTGCGCGACGCGCTGGGCATGACCGGCACCAAGTTTGGCTGCGGGGCCGCACTGTGCGGGGCTTGTACTGTTCACCTTGATGGACAGGCCGTACGTTCCTGTGTCACGCCTGTCGCGGCCGCCGAGGGCAGGAAGATCACCACCATCGAAGCAGCAACCAATGGCAGTGACCCAGTGGGCACAGCCGTACACGAGGCATGGGTCAAACACGACGTTGCGCAATGCGGCTATTGCCAGAGCGGGCAGATCATGAGCGCGACGGCTTTCCTCAAGGCTCAGCCCAAGGGCAAGCAGCCCACGGCGGCCGAGATTGACTCGGCCATGGCTGGCAACATCTGTCGCTGCGGCACTTACGCTCGTATCCGCGCGGCGGTGGCTGACGCCGCCAAAGCCCTTGCCTGACTGGAGCATGCCATGTTTAACGACATTTACCCGGACGAGCTCCCCCGCGCGTTGCAACACATGCTCGAACGCAACCAGATCGACGGTCCCACCACGCTCCCCCGCCGCAGCTTCCTGAAAATCCTTGGTGTCGGCGGCCTGGCATTGGGGGCATTTCCTCACCTGGCCCTGGCGCAACAGCCTGGCGACAATCGCGCAGAGCCTCTCAAGCCGAGTCAGCAACCCTCGGCATTCGTGCAGATAGCGCCCAATGGGGAAGTAACCGTAACCATCAACCGGTTGGAGTTCGGTCAGGGCGTGCAGACTGGCCTACCGATGATCCTCGCCGAAGAGCTTGATGCCGACTGGAGCCTCGTGCGCAGCCGCAACGGCACTGGCGACATCGCTTACCGGGACCCTCTCTTTGGCATGCACCTCACCGGCGGCTCCAATTCGATCAAGAACAGCTATACCCAGTACCGCGAACTGGGTGCCCGCGCTCGCGCCATGCTGCTCGCCGCGGCGGCCGCGCGCTGGAATGTGGATGTGGCCAGCCTGAGTACGCGATCCGGAATGGTGTTCGGCCCGGCGGGCCGCAAAGCGAGCTATGGCGAACTGTCGGAGGCCGCCATGGCGTTGCCTGTGCCCGAAACGATCACGCTCAAGTCCCCCAAAGACTTCCGAATCATTGGCCATGCCACCACCCGCATCGATGCCAAGGCCAAGAGCAGTGGTCAGCAGGATTTCGGCATCGACATAAAACTACCGGGACAACTGACGGCCGTGGTGGCCCGACCACCAGTATTCGGTGCCAAAATTTCCTCTTTGGATGACAGTGCTGCACGTGCCATCAAAGGCGTGAAAGCGGTGCTGCGTGTACCGCTCGATGGGGGGGCTGAAGGCGTAACCGTCGTTGCTGACGGTTACTGGCTAGCCAAACAAGGGCGTGATGCACTCAAGCTGCAATGGGATACGACGACTGTTGAAAAAGTCGATAGCGAGAAGCAGTTGGCCGACTACCGGGAGCTGGCGGGGCATCCTGGTCCACGGCTCTTCGAGGCTGACATGGCGCCACTGGAAACAGCACCACATCGATTGGAAGCCGAATTCGTGTTTCCTTACCTGGCCCATGCGCCAATGGAGCCGTTGAACTGTACCGTCAAACTGTCCGAAGAACGCTGCGAACTATGGGTGGGTACCCAGTTTCCCGGGGCTGACAGCGCGGCAGCCGCACGTGTACTGAACCTCAAGCCCGAGCAAATTCAAATTAATATACAGACCGCTGGCGGCGGCTTTGGCCGGCGTGGCATAGCCACCAGCGACATTGTGGTGCTGGCATGCGAGGTGGCCAAGGCCGCGCGAATGGCCGGTTTGAATGTACCGGTGCGCACGCTATGGAGCCGCGAGGACGATATCAAAGGCGGCTACTATCGCCCCATGCACCTGCATCGCGCTCGTATCGGTTTTGACGATACCGGCAAGGTGCTGGCCTGGGACCACGTTGTGGTAGGACAGTCCATCATCAGTGGCACCATGTTCGGGGGACGGGTGAAAAACGGCATAGACCCCACGGCAACGGAAGGTATGCGCGATCCCTATCCACTGCCGATGCGCCTGACGGTGCATCACCCAAAACTCAACGTGCCGGTGTTGTGGTGGCGCAGTGTGGGCTCCACCCACACTGCCTTCGTGATGGAGACGTTGATCGATGAGATCGCCCGAACAACCAAACAGGATCCAGTGGCTTACAGGATGAAACTTTTTGCCGATCGAAGTCCGCGTCATCGCGCTGCGTTGCAACTGGCGGTGGACAAGAGCGAGTACGGCAAACGCGAGCTGCCTGCTGGTCGAGCCTGGGGCGTTGCGGTACATGAGTCGTTCAGTTCGGTAGTGGCTTACGTCGTGGAAGCGTCGGTGCAGAACGGTCGTCCGGTACTGCACCATGTGACCGCCGGCGTCCACTGCAACCTGGTCATCAACCCGCGCAGCGTTGAGGCCCAAGTACAAGGTGCCGCCCTTATGGGGCTGTCAATGTGCTTGCCGGGCGGTGCCATCACCCTGAAAGACGGCGTCGTGCAACAGAGTAATTTTGCAGACTTCAGCGTTCCACGCATCACCGACATGCCGGAATTTTCCATTCATGTCGTGCCAAGCGCCGAGCCACCCACAGGGATGGGTGAACCGGGCCTTCCACCGCTGGCCCCCGCCTTTGCAAACGCGGTCGCACGCCTCACGGGTAAGTCGGTGCGTGATCTGCCCTTCAAGCTGACGTGACAGAGCCGGATCGACGAGTCCGGACAAACGGACTCGTGGTCCGCTCGGCTAACAAGAGTTCAGTCAGAATCCCCGTTTCGGTCGCTCGTGTTTTCTCCTTCTCGAAAAAGGATGCCCCCAACCATGAGTGCGGACCTTGAGAGACCTCCTGGACCTGAACTCAGTAATGCTCGCGTAAGGTCACTGACAGAGCCAGGACACCAGCGAACCTGTGCTCCAATGGCTTAAGGAAACGGGAACCAAACATCTGGCTATTCAACTTGACCTTGATGTCCTGGATCCGAGCTTCTTCCGTCATCAGTCCAGGGAACCTGTTCAAGGACGATCGTCTTCTCCATGCGCGGCGTGTTCTGGGCGCCGATGGGTGAAGTCGACATCCTGCAGCACATTACAGGCTCGGCCTTCGGCATTGGCTGCCTGATCGGCTATGCACCGGGCCAATCCGTCCAGCGTAAAACCATGGCAAACGGTGAAGTGGGCGCGGCACAGGCCGGAATGAAAACGGGCGCCTTAACAGGCGCCCGTTATGTTGTAGCGGGTTGTATTACCGACATCGGGTACATCGACGTCGAACCGGGGAAGATCAGCAAAAGAATTTCGTATACCCTAGCGCTATCTCACTCCAAACGACCGCCGCCGTGAACCTACCCAAACTCAACGCACCCGACCTTGGTAACACGCCTTCGACTTCGGAAATCATCACCCGCCATCTGCGGGATGCGATTGTCGCCGGGCATTTTGCCGAGGATGAGCCGATCCGCCAGGACGACATCGCCCGCCAGTTCAATGTCAGCAAGATTCCGGTGCGCGAAGCCCTCAAGCGGCTGGAGGCCGAAGGGCTGGTGATGTTCCAGCGCAATCGCGGGGCGATGGTCACGCGGGTTTCCGATGCGGAACTGGCGCAGATGTTCGAAGTGCGGATGTTGCTGGAGGACAAGATTCTGCGCCTGGCCATTCCGAACATGACCGAAGAGACCTTCGCCCGTGCCGAGCGCATCTGTCAGGAGTTCATCGGCGAGGACGACGTGGGGCGCTGGGCCGAGCTCAACTGGGAGCTGCATTCCTGCCTGTACGAGCCGGCGCAGCGACCGTTTCTGGTGAGTCTGATCCGTTCGGTCAACGACAAGCTGGAACGTTATCTACGCATGCAGATGAGCTTGTCGGCCGGTAAGGAACGGGCCGATCACGAACACCGCGAGATCCTGGCGGCCTGCCGCGCCGGGGATGTGGACCTGGCGGTGAAGCTTCTGGACGAGCACATTGCCGGCGTCTGCACGACCCTGTTCGAGCACCTGCCCCACACCCACTGACCGCTGCGGATGCTGTGCCGATTTCGTCATCGGCACAGACTAAATCCATCAAGCCGACACCCCGCCGCACGGGCCACTCTTGCGTTCACTCAACCGAATGGACGTGGCCCTCCCATGAAACGCATCTCTGTGATCGACTCCCACACCGGTGGCGAACCGACCCGCCTGGTGACCGCCGGCTTTCCTGAGCTGGGCACTGGCAGCATGGCCGAACGGCGCAAGGTATTAGCCGAACAGCATGATCAATGGCGCGCCGCCTGTATGCTGGAACCACGGGGCAGTGACGTTCTGGTGGGCGCCCTGCTCTGCACGCCGGTGGACCCTGGCGCTTGTGCCGGGGTGATTTTCTTCAACAACACCGGTTATCTGGGCATGTGCGGCCACGGCACCATCGGCCTGGTGGCGTCGTTGGCGTACCTGGGCAAGATCGGCCCCGGCGTGCACAGCATCGAAACGCCGGTGGGCACGGTGCAGGCCACCCTGCACGAAGACCATTCGGTGAGCGTGCGCAACGTGCCGGCCTACCGTTATCGCAAGGCGCTGGCGGTGCAGGTGCCGGACATCGGCCAAGTGGTCGGTGATATCGCTTGGGGCGGCAACTGGTTTTTCCTGATCGCCGAGCATGGCCTGCGGGTGGCTGGCGACAACCTCGACGCGCTGACCGCTTACACCTTCGCCGTGCAGCAAGCGCTGGAGGTCCAAGGCATTCGCGGTGAAGACGGCGGCTTGATCGATCACGTCGAGTTGTTCGCCGATGACGATCACGCCGACAGCCGCAACTTCGTGCTCTGCCCCGGTAAAGCCTATGACCGTTCGCCCTGCGGCACCGGCACCAGTGCCAAACTGGCATGCCTGGCGGCCGACGACAAGTTGCAACCGGGGCAGATCTGGCGCCAGGCCAGCGTCATCGGTAGCGAGTTCGAGGGTTCCTACGAACTGCAGGGTGAGCGCATCGTGCCGACCATTCGTGGTCGCGCGTTCATCAGTGCCGAGGCGAGCCTGATCATCGAACAGGACGACCCGTTCGCCTGGGGCATTCGCCCATGAACGAGGGCCAGGTGGCCGATGTGATCGTGATCGGCGCCGGCATTATCGGTGCCGCCTGTGCCCAGGCGCTGGCCCGTCGCGGCTTGCAGGTGCTGGTGCTGGACGCCGGCCTGCACGGCGCCACGGCCGCTGGCATGGGCCACTTGCTGGTACTCGACGACAACCCCGCCGAACTGGCCCTGAGTCAATATTCGTTGCAGCGCTGGCGAGAACTGGGCGCGGACCTGCCCGACAGCTGTGCCTACCGCTGCAACGGCACGCTGTGGCTGGCGGCGAATGCCGAAGAAATGGCGGTGGCCCACAGCAAATTCCTGAACCTGCAAGCCCAGGGCGTGGCTTGCGAACTGATCGGCGCCAGTGCCCTGCGCCAGCGCGAACCGGAACTGAGCGAAGGACTGGAAGGCGGCTTGCTGATCAATGGCGACGGTATTCTATACGCCCCGGCGACGGCCAGATGGATGCTCGAAACACCGAACATCCGCGAGCGCCGGGCACGGGTCAGTGCGGTCGATGGCAACCGCGTCTGCCTCGATGATGGTCACTGGTTGAGTGCCGAAGCTGTGGTGTTGGCCAACGGTATTCAAGCCAACGAGCTGTGCCCGGAATTGCCCATCGAGCCGAAAAAAGGCCACTTGCTGATCACTGACCGCTACCCCGGCAGCGTCACCCATACGCTGGTGGAACTGGGTTACGTCACCAGTGCCCACAACGCCACGGGGCCGTCGACCGCCTGCAATATCCAGCCGCGCCCCACAGGGCAACTGTTCATCGGCGCCTCGCGGCAATTCGGCACCACCGACCCGCAGGTCGAAGGCTGGATGCTCGCGAAAATGCTCAAGCGTGCCGTCGAGTACATGCCGGGGCTGGCCCGGCTCAATGGCATCCGTGCCTGGACCGGTTTCCGCGCCGCCAGCCCCGACGGCTTGCCGCTGGTGGGCCAGCATCCACAACGTCAAGGCTTGTGGCTGGCCGTCGGTCACGAAGGACTGGGCGTAACCACCGCCCCCGGCACCGCCGATTTACTGGTGGCGCAACTGTTCAACGAAACCCCGCCACTGGCCGCACAGCCTTATCTGCCCCAGCGTTTTCTCGGAGAACCGGTCTATGCCTGAATTGTTGCTGGACGGCCACGCCCTGAAAGTCGCCGAAGGCACCAGTGTCGCCGCGGCCCTGGCGCTGGCCAGTGATGGCTGTACCCGCACATCGGTCAGCGGCCAACGCCGTGCGCCGCTGTGTGGCATGGGCATCTGCCAGGAATGCCGGGTGACCATCGATGGCCGGCGTCGCCTGGCTTGCCAGACCCTGTGCCGTGACGGCATGCAGGTGGAGACTCGCCCATGAATGAATACGCTGATCTGTTGATCATTGGCGCTGGCCCTGCCGGGATGAGCGCCGCCCTTGCCGCCGCCCCCAGCGGCGCCCGCATTGTCATGCTCGACGACAACCCGCTGCCGGGCGGGCAAATCTGGCGCGACGGCCCTCAAGCCAGCGTGCCCGGTCAGGCCCGGCGCCTGCGCGAGCGTCTGGCGTCGTGCAACAACATCCGCCATCACGCCGGTACTCGGGTGATCGCCAATCCCGGCGCGAAACAACTGCTGGTGGAAGATGACGACCATGGCTGGTTGATCAGCTACGACAAACTGATCCTGTGCACCGGCGCCCGTGAGTTGCTGCTGCCCTTCCCCGGCTGGACCCTGCCGGGTGTCACCGGTGCGGGTGGTTTGCAGGCGCTGATCAAGGCCGGTTTGCCGGTGCAGAACGAGCGCGTGGTGATCGCCGGCAGCGGCCCGCTGTTACTGGCCAGCGCCGCCACTGCCAAACAGCATGGCGCGCAAGTGCAACGCATCGCCGAACAAGCCAACCGTAGCGCCGTCGCCGGTTTCGTCGCGCAATTGCCGCGCTGGCCCGGCAAATGGCTGCAATCGTTCAGTCTGTTCGACCACCATTACCGCACCGCCACCCACGTATTGGCCGCGCTCGGCACCGACCGAGTGGAAGGCGTGCGCCTGCAACAACAAGGCAACATCGTCGAACTGGAATGTGATCGGCTGGCCTGTGGATTCGGGTTGATTCCGAATATCCAGTTAGGTCAGGCATTGGGTTGCGCCATTGAAGATCAAGCCATCGCAGTGGATGACTGGCAGGCCAGTAGCCGCGCCGATCACTATGCGGCAGGCGAATGCACCGGCTTCGGCGGCAGCGAACTGGCCTTGGTGGAAGGCGCGATTGCCGGCCACGCTGCGGTCGGCAATCTGGAAGCCGCCAAGCAATTGTGGCCGCGCCGGGCGCGCTGGCAGGGTTTCGCCAAGGCGCTGAACCGCGCGTTCGCCCTCGACCCGCGACTCAAGTCCCTGGCCCAACCCGACACCCTGGTTTGCCGCTGCGAAGACGTGCCCTACGCGGCATTGACCGGTCACTCTGACTGGCGCGAAGCCAAACTCGCCAGTCGCTGCGGCATGGGCGCCTGCCAGGGCCGGGTGTGTGGCGGCGCAGTGCAGCATTTGTTTGGTTGGCAGCCCTCAGCACCGCGCCCACCCTTCAGTCCGGCGCGGATCGAAACCCTGATGTCCCTGGACGATACCCCGCCAGCGTGATGATCACGCCGGGGGTTTCGGCCACGCTGCCGAGTCTCTATGATCCCGGGGGTCACCCTCAGACCCCCAGCGCCATGTATCCCTCGCTCACTACCTTCAAACCTTGCGATCTGCCGACGCTGCTGAACAGTCTTCAGCCCATCGCGCCGTTGCTCGATACCCTGTCGGACGTGGTGTTTTTCATCAAGGACTGTGAGGCCCGCTACGCCTTCGTCAACCAGACCCTGGCCCGGCGTTGTGGTTTCAAGCACAGGGACGAGCTGCTGGGGCGCACCGCCGAAATGGTCTTCCCGGAACGCTTCGGTCCGCTGTACACCGAGCAGGATCGGCGAGTGCTGTCCAGCGGTCGCGAACTGGCCGATCAGCTGGAGCTGCATTTGTATTATGGCAATCAGCCGATCTGGTGCCTGACCCACAAGCTCGCCTTGAAGGATGAACAGGGTCGAATCGTGGGCCTGGCCGGTATCTCCCGCGACCTGCAATCGCCGCAGTCGAACCATCCGGCGTTCCAGAAACTCGCCGCCGTGGATGCCCATATCCGCCGCCACTTCGCCCGCTCCATCAGCCTCGCCGAACTGACCGCCATCGCTGGTTATTCCGTGGCGCAATTGGAACGGCACTGCAAACGGGTGTTCCAGCTCACCCCACGGCAAATGATTCACAAGGCGCGCCTGGAAGAAGGTTCGCGGTTGTTACTGCACACCGAGTTGCCTATCACCGAGATTGCCTTGCGCTGTGGTTACACCGACCACAGTGCCTTCAGCCGGCAGTTTCGGGCGCTGACCAGTTTGTCGCCGAGCCAGTATCGCGATAACCAGTGTTAGGTTTGGGGGCATATCCGTTTCTTTGGTAACGGCGGGTTACTTGGAAGAGCCTGTAGGAGCGAGCTTGCTCGCGATGGAGGTCAACGATGATGCGGGGAGCCTGACACCCCGCGGTGCTCTCAGG